>JAJFTU010000051.1 GCA_021372775.1 bacterium
CGCGCGCCGCGGACGCCAGGTTCCACCCGCAGGACTCGATCGCCGCGAGCAGCGCGCCCCGCGCCTCGTCGTCCGGGCAGGCCCGCGCGCCGCCGCGGAACGACGGAACTCCGCCGCGCATCGAGGCGCCGCCGCGCGACGCGGCGCCGGGCGGCGTCGCGTCGGCCGCGCCCGGCAGCAAGAGGTCGGCCGCGCCGATCTCCTCCTGCGGCGCGATCGCCGCCGCCCGCAGGACGATGTTCCGCAGTTCGCGCACGTTCCCCGGCCAGCCGTAGGCGCGGAGCGCGGCGAGCGCGTCCGGCGCGAACGACAGCCCCTCGCGCCCCACCCGCGCCTCGGCCCGCGCGAGGAACGCCTCGGCGAGCAGCGCGACGTCGTCCCCGCGGTCGCGCAGCGGCGGCAGCTCGATCGGCAGCACGTTCAGCCGGTAGTAGAGATCGCGGCGGAAGCGCCCGGCGCGCGTCTCCTCGTCCAGCGGCCGGTTCGTGGCGGAGACGATCCGCACGTCCACGCGCCGCGGCGCCGCGCCGCCGAGGCGCACGACCTCGCGCTCCTGCAGCACGCGCAGCAGCGCCGCCTGCGCCGCCGGCGCCAGTTCGCTGACCTCGTCGAGGAACAGCGTGCCGCCGTCCGCGGCCTCGAACCGGCCGACGTTCCCCTCGCGCCGCGCGCCGGTGAACGCCCCCGGCTCGTAGCCGAACAGCTCCGCCTCGACCAACTGCTCGGGGATGGCGCCGCAGTTCACCGCCACGAACGGGCCGGCGCGGCGCGCCGACGCGTTGTGGATCGACTGCGCGAACAGCTCCTTCCCCGTTCCCGACTCGCCGGAGACGACGACCGCGAGGTCGTTGCGCGCGGCGATCTCGGCGAGGCCGACGGCGGCGAGGAGGCTCGGCGACCGCCCGAGGATCTCGTCGAAGCGGTAGCGGGCGTTGCCGCGCGCGGCGACGACGCCGCGGCGCGCGACGAGCGGGACGGCGGCGCGGAGGATCGCGCCGACCGGCGTCTCCTCGTGCTGCACGACCGAGGCGACGATCCGCGGCCCGTCGGGCGGGTCGATCTGCACGTCCCCCAGCGCCGGCCCGCCGAGGACCCGCGCCACCGCGGCCCGCAGGCCGAGCGGCAGCACCCCGGACGGCACGAGACGCAGGCGGTCGGCGGCCTCGTTGACGGCGACGATCCGTCCGCGGGCGTCCACCGCGACGAGCGCGTCGCCGGTGTCGCGCGCGGCGCGGAGCGCGTAGCGGATCACCGCGTCGCGCACGCTCGTCTCGGCGCGCACCCGCTCCTGGATCGCCCGCGCGATCGCCATGACCATCGCCAGCGCCTGCCGCCGGCGCACCGCCCACGGGCCGGTCAGATCGACGATCCCCGCGGGACGGTCCTCGCCGGGCCGGAAGACCGGCGCCGCGGCGCAGCTCCACGGCTGCCAGGCGGCGATGTAGTGCTCCGCGGCGAAGACCTCGAGCGCGCGCGCCTCGGCGAGCGAGGTGCCGGGGCCGTTCGTGCCGGCCGAGGTCTCGCTCCAGTTCGTTCCGGGCTGGAAGCTGATCTCCGCGAGGCGTTCCACGACCGCGCCGTCGCCGTCGATCGACAGCATCCAGCCGTCGCCGTCGAAGTAGGCCAGGGCGTGGTCGCGGAGATCGAGCCGCTCGGCGAAGCTGCGCAGGACCGGCTGCGCGATCCGCAGCACGTCGTCCCGCAGGCGGCGTTCGGCGAGTTCGTCCTCGCGCTCGACCGTGCCCGGAATCGCGAGCCCCGGATCGATGCCGCTCGTCTCGCGCGACCGCCGCCACGAACGGACGATTTCCTCGCGCACGCCTTCCGGCACGGCGCCGGTATCGACGTACCGCTCCCACGCGCGCTCGATCGCCAGGCGACGTTCCGCGTGCGTCGCGTGGATGTCCGCGGAAGGGACGGCGATGATCGGGCCGGAGGGGGGCATGGAAGTCTCCGGCGTCAAAGGTGTCACCCGCCCCCTGTATCGTCAATGTCGCGCCCCTGTTACATGTCGCGCCTGTCTTGTCGGAATTTTCGGCGGCGCGCCGCGCCGGGAACGCGGCCTCGCCGCCGTCCCGTCGCGCCCGGGGCGCGGCGCGCGGCCGCCCGCCCGCGGGACGTCGTTTCACTCCAAATTATTGACGGTCCTACGGTTGGCCCCGCCGGCGGAAGGTGCGCCCGCGCCTTTCGCGCCGCGCGTCGGCGCTCGCCGGGACGGTCGCGGCGGGAACGCTCGAATGCCGCCGATCCCGCCGCGACCGTCCTCCGCGCGCTGGCCCGCGGATTGCATAAGCAGAGAGCGACTTCGGGGAACAAGGCGCGCCGACCCGCCGCATCGCGCGGACCGGGCCGGCGGCGCGGGCCCCGCGGCCGCTGCGCACGGCGACGGCGCAACGCGCGCTCAGCAGCGGGTTCGAGGAGAGCCATGGCCAAAGTACTGATGATCCATCCCGACAAATGCACCGGCTGCCACAACTGCGCCCTTGCCTGCGTCTTCGGGCACGAGGGCCAGTTCCGGCCGAGCGGCACGCGCGTCCACGTCTACTCGTGGGAACGCGAGGGCTTCTCGGTGCCGATGATGTGCCAGCAGTGCGACGACGCGTCCTGCGCGAAGGTCTGCCCGACCGGCGCGATGCACCGCGCCGCCGGCGCGTCGGTCGTCGAGTACGACCGCTCGAAGTGCATCGGCTGCCGCATGTGCACGGTCGCCTGCCCCTTCGGCAACGCGGTCTACGACGGCGTCACCGGCGCGATCCTGAAGTGCGACACCTGCAACGGCGATCCGGAGTGCGTGCGCGCCTGTCCCAGCGCCGCGCTCGAGTACGTGGACGACAACATCTCCACGCGGTCGCGCAAGAAGGCCTTCGCCGCCAAGTTCAAGGCGGCCTTCGTGGAGGGCTGAGCATGTTCGGCTGGAGCGGCACGGTCCTGCGCGTGAACCTGACCACCGGGACCATCAAGAAGGAAGCTCTCGACCGCAAGGACGCCGAACTGTTCCTCGGCGCGCGCGGCCTCGCCGACAAGATCTTCGTCGACGAAGTCGATCCGAAGGTCGATCCACTTTCCCCCGAGAACAAGATGATCTACGCGCCGGGGCCGTTCTCCGGCACGTTCGCCCCCTCCGGCGGCCGCTTCCACGTCGTGACGAAGAGCCCGCTGACCGGCGCGATCGCCGGCTCCAACTCCGGCGGCTCGTTCGGCCCGGAGCTCCACTACGCCGGCTACGACGCGCTGATCATCGAAGGGAAGGCGGCCAAGCCGTCCTACATCTGGATCAAGGACGACCACGTCGAGATCCGCGACGCCTCGCACGTCTGGGGCAAGTGGGTTCCCGACGCGACCGACATGCTGCGCGCCGAGACCGACGAGGAGGCGAAGGTCTCCTGCATCGGCCCCGCCGGCGAGAAGCTCGGCCTGATGGCCGTGATCATGAACGAGATGCACCGCGCGGCCGGCCGCTCCGGCGTCGGCGCGGTGATGGGCTCGAAGAACCTCAAGGCGGTCGTCGTCGTCGGCACCGGCTCGATCAAGGTCGCGCGGCCGGACGCCTTCAAGGCGGCGGTGGTCGAGGGGCGCAAGAAGCTCAAGGCGCACCCGGTCGGCGGCGCGGGCCTCAAGGCGTACGGCACCGACGTCCTCGTCAACATCCTCAACCAGATCGGCTCCCTGCCGACGCGCAACTTCCAGGACGGCTACTTCCCCACGGCCGACAAGGTCGGCGGCGAGTCGCTGAGCAAGAACCAGCTGGTGCGGCCGAAGGGCTGCTTCTCCTGCTACATCAGCTGCGGCCGCGTGAGCAAGGTCAAGAACCCGCTCTACGCCGGCGAAGGCGAGGGGCCGGAGTACGAGGCCGCCTGGTCGATGGGCCCGGACTGCGGCGTGGACGACCTCGACGTCGTGACCCGCAGCAACCACCTCTGCAACGAACTCGGCCTCGACCCGATCTCCGTCGGCTCGACGATCGCCTGCGCGATGGAGATGTACGAGAAGGGGATCATCACCAAGAAGGACACCGGCGGGCTCGACCTGAGCTTCGGTTCCGTCCCGATGATCCACGAGCTGACGAAGCAGATCGGCCTGCGCGAAGGGTTCGGCGACAAGCTCTCCTTCGGCTCCTACCGCTTCGCCGACTCCTACGGCCACCCCGAACTCTCGATGACGGTCAAGAAGCAGGAGATGCCGGCCTACGATCCGCGCGGCGTGCAGGGGATCGGCCTCGAGTACGCCACCTGCAACCGCGGCGGCTGCCACGTCAAGGGGTACACGATCGCCGTCGAGGTCCTCGGCTGCGGCGCGACCCTCGATCCGCGCGAGACGAAGGACAAGCCGGGCTGGGTGAAGCTGTTCCAGGACCTCACCGCGGCGATCGACGCCTCCGGCGGCTGCATCTTCGGCACCTTCGGCCTCGGCGGCGACGACTACGCGGCGATGATCACCGCGCTCACCGGCGTGACCTACACCGTGGAGGACTACCTCAAGGCCGGCGAGCGGATCTGGAACCTCGAGCGGCTCTTCAACCTCAAGGCCGGCTTCACCGACGCCGACGACGTCCTCCCGACGCGCCTGACGAAGGACCTGCCGGTGCAGACCGGCCCGGCCAAGGGGCACCTCAGCCACGTGCCGGAGATGCTCCCCGAGTACTACCAGCTTCGCGGTTGGGACAAGCACGGCGTCCCGACCCAGGAACGGCTGCGCGACCTCGCGCTCGCCTGATTCGCGGACGCGGCGCCGCCCCGAAGGACCGGGGCGGCGCCGCATTCGTCTCCGCCCGCGCGCGGACCGCCGCGCGCCGCTCCACGGAACCACCGAGCCACAGGCTTCTTGCGGCGCGGCCGGCGCGCCGCCGACGACGACGAGGACTCCGATGACTGGCCCCACGATGCGGCTTCGCCTTCCGGCCTTGGACGCGCGCGGCGCGGCTCGCCCGCGGCGGGGACGCCGATGACCGGCGGCGCGCTCGTTCTTCTTCCGCTCGGCGCGCTCGGCGTCGGCGTCGTTCTCGAACTGCTGCTCGCCGGACTGCTTTCGGCGCGCGCCAAGGGTTGGCTGGCCTTCGCCGCCGGCCTCGCCGCCTTCGCCGGCGTCGCCGCGGCCTGGCCGACGATCCTCGCCGGCGGCGTCGTGGACGTTTCGCTCGGGAGCTGGGACGGACCTCTCGCCCTCGCCTACCACATCGACGGCCTCGGCTTCCTCTTCGCGATGATGGGCGCGGGGATCGGCGCCGCGGTGCTGCTCTACTCGATCGGCTACATGGCGCGCGAGAAGGGGGCGACCCGCTTCTACGCGCTGATGCTCGCCTTCGTCGCCGGGCTGATCCACCTCGTCTACACCGCCGACCTGTTCATGCTCTACGTCGGCTGGGAGGCGGTCGGCCTCTGCTCTTTCCTGCTCGTCGGCTTCTGGTACCGCAACCCCGACTCCGCCTTCGGCGCGCGCAAGGTGCTGACGATGACGCACCTCGCCGGGTACGGGCTGCTGGCCGCCGTCGTGCTCCTCTATCTCCGCACCGGCTCGACGCTCTGGACCGACCCGCGCGCGCAGGGAGCGCTGACCGGAGGGATCTTCCTCCTCGCGCTCGTCGCCGCGGTCGGCAAGTCGGTGCAGTTCCCGCTGCACACCTGGATCCCCGACGCGATGGCCGCGCCGACGCCGGTGAGCGCGCTGCTTCACGCCGCCTGCTACGTCAAGGCCGGCGTCTACCTCGTCGCGCGGCTCCACGGCTTCGGCCCCTGGCCCGCGGAATGGGGAATCGGCGTCTCCTGGCTCGGCGCGCTGACGATCCTCGTCGGCGTCCTCTTCGCCATGGCGCAGCACGACCTCAAGCGGTTGCTCGCCTTCCACACCGTGAGCCAGATCGGCTACATGATGCTCGGCCTCGGCCTCGGCACGCCGCTCGGCATCGCCGCCGGCCTGCTGCACTGCCTCAACCACGGCCTGTTCAAGGGCGGGTTGTTCCTCTGCGCCGGCGCCGTGCAGCACGCCACGGGGACGCGCGACATGGACCGGATGGGCGGCCTCGGGCGCCGCATGCCGCGCACCGCCGCGCTCTGGCTGATCGTCGCCGGCGGCATCGCCGGCGTGCCGCTGCTCAACGGCTTCGTCTCCAAGTGGCTGCTCTACAACGCGGCGCTCGAGGCGAACCGCCCGCTGCTCGCGCTGATCCCGTGGGTCGGCAGCATCCTCACCGCCTTCTCCTTCCTCAAGGCGACGAGCGGCGTCTTCCTCGGGCCGGAAGGGCCCGACTCGGCGAAGGCGCACGAAGCGCCGTGGACGATGACCGCCGGCATCGCCGTCCTCGCCGCCGGCTGCGTGTTCATCGGCGTCGCGCCGCAGTTCGCCGTGAAGTACCTCGTCAACCCGCTGCTCCCCGCCCTCGGCTGCGCGCCGCTCGAAGGGGTCGGCTGGTTCGGTCTCGGCGTCGGGCAGGGCTCGTGGTACGCGACCGCCGGCCTCGGTCTCGGCCTCGTGGCCACGGCGATCGCGCTGATCGTCTACCTGATCGCGCGTCCCGGCCGCGCCGCCCTCGCCGCCGACGGGGCGCCGACCGTCTTCACCGGCGGCGAGCCGCTCGGTCCGCAGGGCCGCCTCGCCGCGAGCGACTTCTCGCTGATCGTCAAGCAGAACCTGGCGCCGTTCTACCGCGCCTTCGACGTGGACAAGCTCTACCTCGCGCTGTGGCGCGCGCTCGGCCGCGGCGCCTCCCTGCTCGACGTCCTCGCCCGCCGCGTCGAGGCCCACGGCGTCGCCGCGCTGCTCGTCGTCGCCGCCGCGCTCGCCGTCGGCGCGCTCGTCGTGCCCGTCGCCGTCGCCAACGTCCCCGACGCGCCGGCCCCCGCGGTCTGGCCGCTCGCCGCCGCCGTCGGCGTCGCGCTCGCCGGACTGCTCCTCGCGGCCGGCGCCTTCCCCGCCACGCGCCGCCTCGCGCCGGCCTTCGCCCTCGCCGGACTTCTCGCCGCCGGCGGCGCGCTGGCGCAGGACGGAATGCTCCGCGCCGTGCTGCTCGAGGTGGGCGCGGTCGTCGCGCTGCTCGTCGTCTGGCGCCGCGGATCGAACGCCGCGGGGCGCGCCTATCTCGTCGCCGTCGTCCTCTCCGCCGTCGGCACGCTCGGCGGCGCCTACGCCGCGGAGCAGGGGAACGCCGGCCTCGCCTTGGCGCTGCTCCTGCCGGGCGCGGCGATCAAGCTCGGCCTCGTGCCGCTCTGGTGCTGGCTGCCGACCGTCGCCGAAACGACCCCCGCGGTCGTCGCCGGCCTCGTGATCGGCGTCGTGGACGTCGCGGTCTTCGCCGAGCTGCTCGCGCTGCGCGCGACCGCCGGCTGGCTCTTCGTCCCCGCCGGTCCGTGGTTCGCGCTCGGCCTGCTCTCCGCCGCCGTCGGCGCGCTCCTCGCGCTCGCCGCGCGCGACCTCAAGCGGCTGCTCGCCTTCTCCACCGTCGAGGACATGGGGATGCTCCTCGTCGGCCTGACGCTGGGCGGGAAGTTCGGCCTCGAGGGCGCGATGCTCGGCGCGGCCGTCCACTCCCTCGCCAAGGCGCTGCTCTTCGCCTGCGTCGCCGCCCCCGAGGCGGCCGGCGCGGCGCCCGGCGCGCGCGGCCTGGCCTCGCGCCACCCCGTCGCCGCCGCCGGGTTCCTCGTCGGCGCGCTCGCCGTGCTCGGCGTCCCGCCGACCCTCGGCTACGCCGGCCACTGGCGCATCTTCTCCGCCGCGGCCGCCGAGCCGTGGCTGCTCGCCGCGCTCTGCGGGTGCGCGATGCTCTGCGTCGCGACCTACGCCCGCGCGGTGGCCCTCTTCTGGTGGGGCGGCGGCGATCCGCCCGAAGGCGAGGCCCCGGTCCGCCTCGGCGCGCCGGTCCTGCTGACGATCGCGATCGCGCTCCTCGCCGTCGCGCTGCTCGGCGCCGGGTTCTGGCCGGCGCTGGTCGGAGGCGCCGCATGAGCGCGCTCTTCGGAAGCCTCGCCATGCGGCTCGTGGACCGCGCGCGACGCCGCTCGGCCTGGCTGTTCCACTTCAACTCCGGCTCGTGCAACGGCTGCGACATCGAGCTCGTCGCCTGCCTCACGCCGCGCTACGACGTGGAGCAGATCGGCGTCAAGCTCGAAGGGAGCCCGCGGCACGCCGACATCCTCTGCGTCTCCGGACCGGTGACGAAGACCACGGAGCAGGCGCTGCGGACGATCTACTCCCAAATGCCCGAGCCGAAGGCGGTCGTCGCGATCGGCTCCTGCCCCGCATCGTGCAACGTCTTCGCCGGCAGTCCCGTCGTCGCCGGCCCGCTCGAAAGGATCGTGCCGGTGGACGTCTACGTGGCCGGCTGCCCGCCGCGCCCGCACGCGATCGTGGACGGCGTCGCCAAGGCGATCGAGATCATGGTCGCGCGCGCCAAGGAGGGGCGATGAACTTCGACCGCGCCCTCCTCGCGCTGCTCGTCTTCCCCGGGCTGCTCTACGCCGCGCCGATGGGCTGGCTGATGCTCGGCGTCGAGCGGCGCCTCGCCGCCCGCTTCGGCGCCCGGCTCGGCCCGCCGCTGACGCAGCCGTTCTGGGACTTCGTCAAGCTGCTCGCCAAGCGGCCCGCGCCGCGCGCAGCCGCCGACAAGACGCTGCTCGCGCTGCTGCCGCTCCTCGCCCTCGGCTCGATGCTCGGCGCCCTCGCCCTGCTGCCGGTCTTCGCCGACGGCACCGGCTTCGCCGGGGACCTGATCCTGCTCGTCGGCCTGCTCGAGATGCCGCCGCTGCTGCTGGTCCTCGCCGGCTACGCCTCGCGCTCGATCTACGGCGAGGTCGGCGCGACGCGCGAGGCGGTGCTCTCCCTCGCCGGCGGCGTGCCGTTCCTCGCCGCGCTGATCGCGCTCGCCGCGGCGTCGGGCAGTCTGAGCCTCGCCCAGATCGCCGCCGCGGCGCCGTGGGCGGTGCGCGTTCCGGCGCTGGTCGCCCTGCTGCTCTGCCTGCCGGTCAAGCTGCGCGTCAATCCGTTCTCCGTCGCCAACGCCGAGCAGGAGATCCTCGCCGGCCCGCTCACCGAGTACGACGGCCCGCGCCTCGCGCTCTGGGAGCTGACGCACGGCCTCGAGCGGGTCGCTCTCGCCGGCTTCGCCGCGGTCCTCGCCGTTCCGCTGCGCGACGCCCACCCGGCGCTCGCCGCGGTCGTCTTCGCCGCGCTCTCGCTCGTCGTCGTCGCGCTCCTCGCGACGGTCGGCGCCGCGACGGCGCGCTTCAAGCTCCGGCGCGCCGCGCGGTTCCTGTGGCGCTGGGCCTCGCTCGCCGCCGCGGCGGCGCTGGTCGCCGCCGCCGTGCTGCGCCACTGGAGGGCCTGATGTTCGACATCCTGCGCGTGATGGCGCGCAACATCGTCAAGGGACCGGCGACGGTCCGCCTCCCCGAGCACGCGCCCTCCCCGGCGAGATTCCGCGGCTACGTGCGGATCGACCCCGCGTCCTGCGTCGCCTGCGGCACGTGCGCCTACGTCTGCGTCGGGAACGCGATCGCCGGCGCGGAGGCGGAGAGCGGCTACGCCTGGTCCTACGACCCGGGGCGCTGCACGTTCTGCGAGCGCTGCGTCGATCACTGCCCCGGCGGCGCGCTGACGATGGACCCCGTTCCCGTGCCCCCCTACGTCGAGCGCGGCGAGCTCGACGAGATGGTCCTCGTGCCGTTCCCGACCTGCCCGCGCTGCGGCGCGCCGGTGCGTCCCGCCCCCGAACCGTGGGTCGAGAAGCACTTCGCCGAAATGGACGAGGCGGGCCGCGCGGCGCTGCGCCTCTGCGTCCGCTGCCGCCGCATCCGGCTGCAGCGCGGCGTCTTCCCCACGGGAGAGAAGGCATGAGCGCGGAAGAGATCCGCAAGAACGTCGGCGGCGCGTGGGCCGAGCGGGCCGACGGCTTTTGGCTCGACGTTCCGGCGAGCCGCGTGCGCGAAGTCGCGGCCGCGATGCGCACCGGCTCGACGCGCTTCGCCGCCCTCGTCGCCCGCCCCGCGGGAGACGGGCTGCGCCTCTCGTGGCACTGGGACGACGCGGGAACGCTCCTCTCGATCGTCGCCGATCTCGCCCCCGGCGAGGCGGCGCCGAGCGTCGTGGACATCTGGCCCGGCGCCGACTGGGCGGAACGCGAGACGCGCGAGTACTACGCCGTCGCCTTCGCCGGACGGGCCGACACGGCGCCGCTGATGCTGCGCGACGGCGACGAGCCGGGCGTGATGCTGCCGGGCCGCGGGGAGGGCCGATGAGCTACGAGATCCCGATCGGTCCCTACCACGTCGCGCTCGAAGAGCCGTACAAGATCGACGTCCGCTGCGAGGGGGAAACCGTCGTCGGCTCGTCGCTGAAGGTCGGCTTCAACTTCCGCGGCATCGAGTGGCTCGGACAGCGGAAGAACATCACCCAAGCCACGGCGCTGATGGAGCGGGTCTGCGGCATCTGCTCCAACGTCCACTCGATGACCTTCTGCATGGCGCTCGAGCGGATCGGCGGCATCGAGGTTCCGCCCCGCGGCCAGTACGTGCGGGTGGTGATGGCCGAACTCGAGCGGCTCCACTCCCACCTGCTCTGGGCGGGGGTCGCCGCCGAGCTGATCGGCTTCCAGACCCTCTTCATGCGCTGCTTCCAGCTCCGCGAAGGGGTGATGGACCTGCTGGAGAAGATCTCCGGCAACCGCGTCAACTACTCGATGAACCGCGTCGGCGGCGTCAACCGCGACGTGACCTGCGGCGACGAGATCCGCGCCGCGGTCGGCGCGATCCGCGAGGAGACGGTCCGCTCGCTGATCCCGATCTTCACCAAGGACCGCGGCGTCGCCGCGCGCTGCGCCGGCGTCGGCGTGCTCACGCGCGACGACGCGCTCGCCCTCGGCGCGGTCGGGCCGGTGGCCCGCGCGTCGGGCGTCGACTGCGACCTGCGCCGCGACGCCCCCTATCTCGTCTACGACCAGCTCCAGTTCGCCGTGCCGACGCGGAGCGAAGGGGACGTCTTCGCCCGCGTCGTGGTCCGGGCGCTCGAGATCCTCGAAAGCTGCAGCCTCGTCGAACAGGCGCTCGACCGGATGCCCGAAGGGCCGCTCAACCGCGGCGACATCTACGCCGTCGCGCCGGGCGAGGCGGTGATGCGGGTCGAGGCGCCGCGGGGCGAGGTCTTCTACTTCGTCGCCAGCGACGGGAGCGACGTCGCCGCGCGCGTAAAGGTGAGGACGCCGACCTTCCCCAACATCCCGACCGTCCAACCGATGGTCCTCGGGGCCGATCTCGCGGACGTGCCGCTGATCCAAGCCTCGATCGACCCTTGCTACTCCTGCACGGACAGGTAGGGACGCCGCCGACGAGAGCCTGACCGATCCACCGAAAACCGGGCGGAGGGCCGCCGCGGGCGTGCCGCGGGACGCCCGCGCTCTGTCCGAAAACGAGAAACGAACCCGAAGGAGGGACGCACAATGAAACGCGCAACGCTGTTCGCCGTCGTCTTCGCCGCCGTCGCGGCGCTCTCGGCCGGCGCCGCCCACGCCGGCGCGCCGTTCGTCAACCTCGAAGGAGTCGGAGGCATCGCCTTCAACCCCGTCGCCTACCTCGCCGGCTCGGAGCCGGGCGCGCAGATCGGGCCGCTGGAGATCGGCAAGCCGCGCGTCGGCGTGTGGTACATCGACCTCAGCGACTCGTCGATCGACTGGACGCCGGTCGGGGTCGCCACGTCGTTCAACAAGCGGCTGGAGGTCTCCTACGGCTTCGAGTCGATCGCCGTCGAAGGGCTCGCCAACATCCACAAGAAGACCATCGGCGCGAAGCTGCTCGTGGTCAACGAGAACGCCGCGGGGACGAAGTGGATCCCGGCGATCTCGATCGGCGCGAAGCACAAGAGCACGTCGTTCCCGTTCGCCGAGAACAAGAGCGGCATGGACTACTACGTCGTGGCCACCAAGCTGATCACCCAGGCCCCGAAGCCGATCCTCGTCTCGATCGGCGCGCAGTCCACGAAGGAGCAGGTCACCGGCGCCATCGGCTTCAACAACGAGCGCAAGGTGATCGGCTTCGCCAACGTCGACGTCATCCCGACGAGCTGGCTCTGCCTCGGCGTCGAGTTCCGCCAGGGCCCGGACTACGGCCCGGCCGGCGGCAACTACAAGGACGCGAACTACTACAACGTCCACGCGGGCTTCTTCGTCGACAAGAACCTGTCGTTCGCGATCGCCTACACCAACGCCGGCGAGAACACCTTCAACGGCGGCAAGACCGGCAGCTCGCTGGGCTTCGGCGGCGGGCTCGTCGTCGGCGTCCAGTACGCCTTCTGATCCGACTCCTCCCCGGGGCGGGCCGCGCGTTTCGGCGCGCGGCCCGCTTCGTCTTCGCGCGGCGTCTCGCCTCCCCCGCCCCGACGAGGCTACGATGGCGCGATGCGCCGACTTCTCCCCCTCGCCGCCGCCGCGCTCGTCCTCGCCTGTCTTCCGGCCGAGGCGGGGCTCTTCGACTGGCTGAAGGGGAAGCGCCCCCCGATCGCGGCGGTCTACGACGCCGAGTTCCGCGGCTTCGTCCCGGTGCTGCGGGGCGTCGAGCGTCCCGACCTCGCCGCCGACGAGACGGGGCGGCTGCCGGCGGAACGCCGCGACGCGGAGCGCCGCGCGCGGCGCCGCCTGCGCAAGGCCGACGCGCCGTTCGCGCCCCCCGCGCCGCCGAAGGCGCCGTCCAAGCGCTGGCTGCGCCGGCGCGCCGTGACGACCGAGCTCTTGGTCCTCGACCCGTACGGCCGTCCCGTCGCCGGGGCGCGCCTCTACCGCTACGTCGACCCATCGTTCCGCACCGTCAACCAGGACGAGGGCGGGGCGCGCCTCTTCGGCGCCTGGCGCTACCTGCCGCGCCCCTTCCCCGCCGACGAGGCGCGCGCCTTCGCCGCCGCGCTCGATCCGTTCTGGCGCGCGACGTCGTTCGCCGGGGCGCGCGAGGAGACGCCGGACATCGACGAGCGGCGCAACCCCTGGCTGCGGACCCGCCCCGCGCCGCCGCTCGAGTACGTCGGCGCGACGAACGAGAGCGGCCTGGCGCAGGTTTCGTCGGGGCCGTTCAACGTGCGGGACAAGGAGAAGTTCCCGCGCGCCACGGCGCCGGAGGCGCTGCGCCTCGGGTTCGTCGTCGTCGCCGACGGCTTCCTCCCCGCGACGAGCGAGGCGCGGCTGAAGAAGGACGGCGTCTTCGAGTCGCGGAGCGTGATGCTGGCCTTGGCGCCCGACCACGACCTCTTCGTCTCCGGCGCCTGGCGCGCCGCCGCCGCGCTCGCCGCCGCACCGCCGCCGGACGGCGACGCGGCGCGGAGCGGCGACGCGGCGCGGAGCGACGACGCGGCGCGGAACGACGACGCGGCGCGGAGCGACGACGCGGCGCGGAACGACGCCGACGACGCGGACGGCGCGGAGGAGCGGCGCGTCGCGCGGGCGCTCGCCGCGCTCGACGACACGTTCTATCTCCTCGCCCCGGACGCGCGCGCCGCCGCGCGGCGGGAGGCGGAAGCGCGGCTCTGGGGGATCGTCGCCGCGCGGTCGCCCGGCGCGACGCGCGTCCGCTTCCTGCGGCGCGCCGCGGACGCGACCCCCGACGACCCGGCGCGCGCCGCCGCGCTCGGCCTCGCCCTCGCCGGACCGCGCCTCGCCGACGCCGCGCCGGTCGTCCCGCAGCGTCCCGCCCCGCCCGACGCCGCGCTCGACGAGGCGGAGCGGCTGCTGGCGAAGGCGCTGGTCCGCGAGCCGCGTCTCGTCGTCGTCTGTCCGACGCTCGACGCGCTTCTCGTCCGCCGCGGCGCGGGGGACGACGAGCGGCGGCCCCACGTCGCGGCGCTGCTGCGCCTCCTGCCGTTCGACGCCTGGGGCGAGGCGCGCGAGGCGGTCTTTCTCCTCCGCGCGGGACGGGACGCGGAGGCGTTCGACCGCCTGCGCAGCGGCTACCTCGCCGCGCCGGGGCTCGGCGCCGACCGCGAGCTGGCGATCGCGCTCAGCGCCCACTTCTGGCGCGCCGGGCTGCCGGAGAAGGCCGCGGCCTACTCCTGGCTCCTCGCCGGCCGGGCGCCGGAGGATCCGACGGCGCGCCCGCGCTACGCCGAGGAGCGGGGCGCCGCGTCGCCGGGCGCCCGATAATGCCGCGATGAGCGATTTCGACGCCCCGCGCAACAGCACCAAGGCCGACGTCCGCCGCGAGCGCCGCGGCGAGGTCGAGGTCGTCGTCAAGGACTACGGCGCGCGGGCGTGGTGGGTGCGGACGTTCTACGGCCGCCCGACGCTGCGCCGCGAGGCGCGCGTCTACGAGCGGCTGAAGGGGGTTCCGGGCATTCCGCGCTGCTTCGGCTTCGAGCGGCCCGACGCGCTGGCGCTGGAGTTCGCCCCCGGCCGCCAGCTCGGCGCCTTCGCCGCGGGCGAGGCCGCGCCGGACGTCTTCGACGCGCTCGACGCGATCCTCGACGCGGTCCACGGCCGCGGCGTGGCGATCGCCGACCTGCACCGCTCGAACGTCCTCGTCGCCGACGACGGCGCCGTCCACGTGATCGACTTCGCCGTCGCCCGCCTCGCCCGCGATCCGGCGCGTCCCGGCCCGCTCGTGCGCCTGCTGCAGCGGCTCGACCGGCACGCCGCGGCGCGGATGCGCGCCCGCGCGCTCGGCCTGCCGGAGCCGGTCCCGACCGGCGTCTTCGGTTTCCTCTACCGCCTCGTCCGCCGGCTCAAACCGTAGCGTCCGCGCGGCGCGACGCGGTCCGCGCGGGCGCCGGACAAAGAACCGCCCGCGTCGCGGGACGCGGGCGGCCTTACGAAAAGCGACGCGGCGCGGCGCCGGTCAGGGCTCGCCGATCAGGGCGCGCCACCAGAGGGCGCGCGGACCGTGCCCTTCGCCGTACTCCGGGATCTCCGCCTTGAGCGCGGCGATCGGCGCGGGCGCCTCCGCCGCCTCGGGCGCCGGAACCGGCGCGGCCTCGACGGGCTCCGCCGCGCGCGCCGGCGCGGGCGCGGGCTTCACGGCCTCCGCCGCGGCGACGCTCGGCGTCTCCGGTTCTTCGGCCGTCTCCGGCGCCTCGCCGGGCGTCCCTTCGGCGGACGCGCCCTGCGCGGCGGCCGCGCCGCCCTTGCGGCCGCGGCGACGGCGGCGACGACGCTTCTTGGACGGCGCGGCGACCTCGCCGCCCTCGCCCTCGGGCGCGGCGACGGTCCCTTCGGCCGGCGCGGCGGCCCCTTCCTCGGGTTCCTCGTCGCCGAAGATGTCGGACATGATCGCCCCTTCGACCGACGAGAAGTCCCCGCCCTCCGCGGCCGGCGCCGCGCCCGCGGCGCCCGCCTCGCCCTGCTCCTCCGGACGGCGGTGCTTGCGGCCGCCGCGGCGGCGACGGCGCTTCTTCTTGCCCGCGCCCTCGGCCGCCGGCGCGCCTTCGGCCTCCTCCGCGGCGCCGGCTTCCGGCGCCTCGGCGGCCGCCTTCGCGCGCGCCGCCTCGGCCGCGCGGGCTTCCTCCGCCTCGCGCGCCTCGTCGGCCTCGACCTCGGCGATGATCTCGGTGTGGCTCGGCGCGACGACGAGCGGCGCGGCCTCGGCGGCCCGTTCGCGCACGACGGTCCGCATCTCGCAGCGGTCGCGGATGTACTCGGGATCGCCCTTGACGAGGATCCGCGTGTGGTACCGCTCCTCCCAGGAGCCGAGATCCTGCCGCTTGGCGTTGAGCAGGTAGTCGCAGACCTCGGGCGGCACCGTGATCTCGATGTTCTCGAGGTCGCCGCGGACGACGGTCGTCTGCAGCCGCCGCAGCGCCTGCACCGCCGCCGCCTCGACCGTCTTGATCGAGCCGGTTCCCTCGCACTGCGGACAGTCGGTGTAGCGCAGCGAGGACTTCCCCGCGGCCAGCCGCTCGCGGCTGATCTCCATCAGCCCGAGCGAGGAGATCCGCGTCGCGTCCCAGCGCGCCTTGTCCTTCTTGAGCTCGTCCTTCATCGTGCGCTCGACGTCGCGGATGTTCTTGCGCGAGCGCATGTCGATGAAGTCGATCACCACCAGCCCGCCGAGGTCGCGCAGCCGCATCTGCCGCGCGATCTCCCGCGCCGCCTCGATGTTCGCCTTGAACGCGGTGTCCTCGACCGTCCCCTCCTGCGTCATCTTGCTGGAGTTGACGTCCACGGCGGTCAGCGCCTCGGTGACGTCGAAGACGACCGCGCCGCCCGAGGGGAGCGTGACGCGCCGGCGGAAGATGTTCTCGATCTGTTCTTCGAGGTTGTACTTGTTGAAGATCGGCTTCTCGCCCTGGTGGAGCTTGACCGCGCTCTTCTTCTGCGGCAGGGCGATCTCGAAGAACTCGACGATCTCCTCGGCCGTCCGCGGGTCGTCGACGAGGATCTCGTCGATCTCCGGCGTCATCAGGTCGCGGATCGTGCGGATGACGAGGCTCCGCTCCTTGTAGATCAGCTTCGGCCCGCGCACCGTGCGCGAGGCCTCCTCGATCGTCTCCCAGACCCGCAGCAGGTACTTGAGGTCGCGCGCCAGCTCGGTCTTCGTCGACGACGCCCCCGCCGTGCGCACGATCACGCCGTGCTCCTCGGGGACGTCCAGCGCGTCGAGCGCCTTGCGCAGCCGGTCGCGCTGCTTCTCGTCGAGCTTGCGGGAGATGCCGGCGCCGTCGGCGTGCGGCGTCAGCACGAGGTAGCGGCCGGGGAGCGAGAAGTAGGTCGAGAGCGTCGGCGGCTTGTTGGCGTAGGCGTCGCGCACGACCTGGACCAAGATCTCCTGGCCCTTGTGGAGGTGGTTTTCGAGCCGCCCCTTCTGCGCCCCTTCCTTGCGCGGGGGGTGGAGCTTGAAGTTGACCTCGTCGAGCGGCAGGAAGCCGGCCCGCGCGCCGCCGATGTCCACGAAGGCGGCCTGCAGCCCCGGCTGCACCGACTCGACCCGCCCCTTGTAGATGTTCCCCTTCTGCGCCTTGTGGTCGAAGGTCTCGATCTCAAATCCTTCGAGCACCCCGTCGGCCACGATCGCCACCCGGCTCTCCTCGGCGTGGGTGACGTTGATCAGCATTTTCTTCTTTTCGGACACCCTGCAGTCTCCTGTCGCGGGGCGCCGTCGGCTTCGTGGTCATCGCGGGTCCTCGCCCTGCGCCGCGGGCGGCGTCGCGAACGTGCGGGAGGGATAGACCTCCACCGGCACGTCCGGCAGCGCCGCGCGGACGCGTTCGGCGATCGCGCGCAGCCGTTCCTCGGAAAGCGCGGCGACGTCGGGTCGCGGCGGCTTGCGCGCGACCGTCGTCACCTGCACGCCGGCCAAGGCGCCGCCGGCCGCGACGATCGCGGCGAGGCGCCCGGCGTAGGCGTCGATCTCGGCCTCGGATGGCTCCGCGGCGCCGAGACGCAGGAACAGGCTTTGAATGACCAGAGGACGCCGACGGGCCTCCTCGCGGATGTTGTCGAGAACGCGGTCGAAGGACGTTCCGGAGGCGTTGACCAGCCGGTACTGCTCCTCCGAGCCCGCGTCCAACTTGGCCCAAACGACGCCGCCGCGCGCGGCCAGGGCGTCCAGCCCGGCCCGCACGCGCGGCAAGTGGAACAACGTGGCGTTGGTGATCAGCGTGAGCGGCGTTCCCGGCAGACGCTCCGCCGCAAGTCGGCCGACGGTCTCCACGACCTCGGCGAAACGCGGATAGGCCGTCGGTTCGCCGTCCCCGGAGAAGGCGACGTCGGCCACCCGACAATGTTCTTCCGGCGCTCCGTCCCGCCTCGCCCGCTCGGCCAGCTCGCCGCGCGCCCCCGCGTCGAGCAGGGCGGCGAGTTCGGCCTGGAGCAGCGCCTCGTCCACGTCCTGCCTCGCCCCCGGAACCGTGCGGTCCACCTGGCAGTAGATGCAGCCGAAGTTGCACCGCTTGTGGGGGGAGAGGTTGATGCCGATCGAAATGCCCTTGGCGCGGCGCGAGAGCACCGCGTAGACGAACTGAAAGCCGTCGAACGCGCGGGGATGGCTGTCCTGACGGAACTGCGCGGGCGCGGACGGACCGTTCATGCGCGGTCCCCGCGGGCGATTCCGAAGAAGCGGAGCGCCGCCCTGAAACGGCGCGGCGACCGCGGAAAGGTCTTCAACGACTGTCCGTCCTTGCCGGGCCGGCCCCGGGTCGCGCCCGAACGCCGGCGAATTCAACGCTGATTGTATCCCGTACCGCACGGCGCCGCAGCGGGCAAAAGGCTCTCTTGCCGTCGCCCCGCTGCGAGCGTGGCGCACCGCGCGCCGACGCTCCCGCGCGCAGGTCGACCGAGTCGTTGGCCGCGGGGGCGTTTTACCGTACGTTGCTCCGCGAGGAGGGCCGATGTCGCTCCCCCCGCCGGGCGAACTGCGCAAGTACTACGTTCCGGAGGTCGTCTTCGGCGAGAGCGCTCTCGACCTGTGCGGGCGGTACGCGTCGAATCTCGGCGCGCGCCGCGTCCTCCTGGTCAGCGATCCCGGCGTCGAGGCGGCCGGCTGGACCGGCATGGCGGCCGACGCCCTGAGCCGCGAGCGGCTCGACGTTTCGACGTTCCTCGACGTCACGCCCAACCCGCGCGAGGCCGAGGTCGAGCGGGGGGTCGATCTCTACCGCCGCGACGGCTGCAACGTCATCGTCGCCGTCGGCGGGGGCAGCCCGATCGACTGCGCCAAGGGGATCGCGATCCTCGCCGGCAACGGCGGCGCGATCGGCGCCTACAAGGGGATCGACGAGATTCCCCTGCCGGGCCCGCCCCTCGTCGCGGTCCCGACGACCTGCGGCAGCAGCGCCGACGTCTCCCAGTTCGCCGTCATGCGCGACGTGGCGCGCGAAACGAAGTACGTCCTCGCCAGCCGCAAGATCGTCCCCGACGTTTCGCTGACCGATCCGCGCGTCGTCACGACGCTGCCGCCCGACGTCGCCGGCGCCGTGGGGATGGACGTCCTCTCCCACGCGCTCGAGGCCTGCTGCTCCAACGCCGGATGGGCGCTCACCACGGCCCACGCCCTCTCGGCGATGCGGCGGGTCGCCGCCGCCCTGCCGCGCTTCGTCGCCGACCGCGCCGACCGCGCCGCGGCGGCGCAAATGATGATGGCAAGCCTGGAGGCCGGCTTCGCCTTCTCGAACGCCAGCCTCGGCCTCGTCCACGCAATGTCCCATCCGCTGGGCGGCCGGCTCGACCTCCCCCACGGGCTCTGCAACGCGCGGCTGCTGGCGACGGTCGTCGCCTACAACTTCCCCGCGGCGCGCGACGAGTACGCCCGCGCCGCGGAGGCGCTCGGCGTCGCGACGCAGGGCGACGAGGAAGTCTGGCGGGCCGAGTTCGTCGAGCGCATCGAGCGGCTGTCGGCCCTCGCCGGCCCGCGCCGCGCGCTGGCCGACGGCGGCCTCAAGCGCGAGGACGCGCCGTTGCTCGCGGAGCGGGCGCTCGCCGACGTCTGCATCGTGACCAACCCGCGGCGGCCGACCGCCGCCGAGGTGGCGGCGCTCTATGAACAAGTCTGCTGACGCGGCCGAATGGGAGCGGCTCCGGGCGCGGATCCTCGGCCTCGGCGAGGAGTCGATCCACAAGAGCCACTACCCGGAGCTGCAGCGCCGGCTGGGGGAGCTGCAGGAGAGCGAGGAGCGATACCGCTCGCTCATCAACAACATCAACGTCGGCATCCTGCGCACCGTCCCCGACGAGCGGGGCACGATCCTGGAAGCGAACCCGGCGGTGGCGCGGATCCTCGGCTTCGAGAGCCTCGCGCCGTTGATCGAGGCGGGCGTCCTCGCTTTCTACGCCGACCCGCGGGACCGGGCCTTGTTTCTCGAACGGATCATGCGGGAAGGCGAGGTCCGCGGATACGAGATGCTCCTGCGCCGGCGCGACGGCGGTCTCGTGTCGACTTCCGTCTCCGGGACCGGCCACTTCGACGCCGACGGCCGCCTCGCCTTCGTCGACTTCGCCTGCGAGGACGTGACCGAGCGCCGACGCCTCGAAGCCGAGCTCGCCCACGCGCAGAAGGTCGAGGCGTTGGGCCGTCTCGCCGGCGGCGTGGCCCACGACTTCAACAACCTGCTCACGGCGATCATCGGCTACCAGCAGATGCTCCTCGACGGCCTTCCCGAGGGCAGTCCCGCGCGCCAACCGGCGGAGGAGATCGGCCGCGCCGCCGACCGCGCCGCGCGGATGACGAAGGACCTGCTGGCCTTCGCCCGCAAGCAGGTTCTCCGCCCGCGGCTGGTGGACCTCAACCGCATCGTCTCCTCGCTGCAGGGGCTTCTGCGCCAGGCCTGCGGCGAGCAGGTCGAGCTGCGCCTGGCGCTCGCCGACGACCCGTGGAAGGTCAAGGCCGATCCGACCCAGATCGAGCAGGTGCTGCTGAACCTCGCGCTCAACGCGCGCGACGCGATGCCCGACGGCGGAACGCTGACGATCGAGACGCGGAACGTGCTCCGCGGCGCCGCGCTCCCCGGCTTGCCGCCCGCGGCCGCGGAGGGGGCGGCGCTGCTGGTCCACGACACCGGCTTCGGCGTCCCGGCGGAGGTGCAGCGGCGGATCTTCGAGCCGTTCTTCACCACCAAGCCGGCGGGAAAAGGGACCGGCCTCGGCCTCGCGATGGTGGACGGCATCGTGCAGCAGTCGGGCGGGCGGATCGGCCTCGAGAGCGAGCCGGGCCGCGGCTCGGTCTTTTCGGTCTATCTTCCGCGCGCCCTTTCGGAAAGCGAGCAGGAGGAGGAACGGCCCTCCGGCCCGACGCCCGGCGGCCGCGAACTGGTCCTTCTGGCCGAAGACGAAGAGGCGGTCCGCACGTTGATGGCCGGCGTGCTGCGCCGCGCCGGCTACGCGGTCCTGGAGGCGCGGGACGGGCAGGACGCGCTGGAGCGGCTGACCGCCCTCTCCAAGCCGCCCGACATCGTCGTCGCCGACCTCGGGATGCCGCACCTCGGCGGACTCGCGCTCGCCGAGCGGCTCGCCGTCGCCGCCCCGAACACTCCGTTCCTGTTCGTGTCCGGCTACGGCGAGGCGGCGGCGGGCAAGATCGGCGGCCGCCCGCTCCTCGAGAAGCCGTTCTCCCCCCAGACGCTGCTGGCGAAGGTCCGCGAGATCCTCGACCGCTGAGCGCGCCGGCCGGCGTTCGACGGCCGCCGGCGACCGTCCGCGGTCGTTCCGCCGGCGGAGACGCCGAAAGGCCGGGAAAATTCTCCGCGGCCCGGGAACCATCCCGCGGCGGCGGCGTTGTCTATGAGTGGAGGCTGGATGAACGAGCCGAGCGACGCGGAGCTGATGGCCCTGGTCCAACGCGAGGACCGGGACGCCTTCGCCGCGATCGTGGAACGACACAAACACGCCTTGGTCGGGTACCTCTCGCGGCTCACGGGGAGCCGCGACCGGGCCGAAGACCTGGCGCAGGACGCCTTCGTGCGGCTCTACGAGTCGCGCGGCAAGTACCGCGAGGAAGGAAAGCTGGCCCCCTACCTCTTCCGGATCGCCACGAACCTCGCGCGGAGCGAAGCCCGCCGCGCGCGGCGCTGGAGGACGGTCGGGGTCCTGCTCGGAATCGACGGCCGCAAGAGCGCGCTCGCGCCCGAAGCCCAGCTGCTCCGCAGCGAGGCGCATCGGCGCGTGGCCGAGGCGGTGGCCGAGCTGCCGACGGAGTTCCGCGCCGCCGTGCTGCTCAAGGACGCGCTCGACTGGAGCTACGAAGACATTGCCCGCGCGCTCGACAAGCCCGAGGGAACGATCAAGTCCCGGGTCGCGCGCGGACGCGAACGATTGCGCCGGCAGCTCGCCGGCGCCGAAGGAGGCGCCGATGCGTGAGGAAGACCTCAAGCGACTGCTCGCCGAACTGCCGCGGGCGGAGGCGTCCCCCGACTTCACCGAAAACGTCCTGCGCCGCCTCGACGAGCGCGGCGCGCGCCGCCTCACCGCTCCGCGCCGCTGGGCCTGGGCCGCGATGGGGCTCGCCGCCGCGGCGACGATCGCCTCGCTCGCCGCGTGGCGGATCGAGCTGGGGCGGGAGCGCGCCCGCGACCTCGCCCAGATCGAGGCGCTCAAGAGCGAGCACGAGGCGCTTTCCAAGGAGCTCGCGGGGATGCGCGAGCTCGCCGCCCCCGCCGAGGGCGAAGTCTTCCTCGGCCGGGCGGGCGACGTCGACCTTGTTTGGCGCGCCGACAGCGCCAAGAAGGGACCGATCCGCGGCGAGATGGTTCGGCCGGCCGTCTTCCGCGCTCCGCTTCAACCCGACATTTGAACCGTTCGCCTTCCGCAAAAGGAGCACGCCGATGAAATCGCTGACCGCCGTCGCCGCCCTCGTCGTGGCCGCGGCTTTCGTTCCGCCGGCCGTCGCCCAGGCGCAGCCGAAACCGGACAAGCCGGTTCCCCGGACCGTCGTCGTTTCCGCCCCCGGGCGAGGGGACGTCCAGATCGACGTCGACGACGATCCGCCGGACATGCCGGCGCCGCCGATGCCGCCGCGCCCCGGTCGCATGGCGAAGCGCGGCTACCTCGGCGTGTCGCTGCTCGACCTGACGCCGGAACTCCGCGCCTTCTTCGGCGCGCCGCAGGAGGCGGGCGTGCTCGTCTCCCACGTCGAGGCCGACAGCCCCGCGGCCAAGGCCGGCATCAAGGTCGGCGACGTCCTGACGATCGCGGACGGACAGAAGATCGGTTCCTCGACCGACATTCAGCGGCGGGTCCGGGTGAAGAAGGACAAGGAGACGGCGTCGTTCGAAATCTGGCGCGACCACAAGAGCCGCACGGTCGTCGCCACGCTCGTCGAACGCGAGCGGCCCGAGATCGACTTCGGCGACGTCTTCATGTTCCGCCGCGGCGACGAGCGCTTCGCCGTACCGTTCGACCCGAACCAGATCAACGAGCAGGTCGAGAAGATGCAGAAGCGGCTGCAGAGCCCGGAGTTCCAGGAGCGGATGCGGCGCGCGCAGGAGATGGAAAAGCGGCTTCAGGAAATGGAGAAGCGGCTCAAGGAGATGGAGCAGAAGCTCAAGGAACGCTCCGCCGCCTGGTCCTCCGAAGAGCCCTCCTGAAGCAGGGACGAACTCGAACCACCGATGGACGACTCGCGTTCAAACGACCACGACCACCTACCTCCTCCAAGTTCCACCACCTCGGATTCGCGCAGTACCGAACCACCCTCCTCCCTTTCCTGAAGACGGCCCGCGTCGCCCCCGAGACGCGGGCCGTCGGCTTTTTCCGGGGCGAGGCGGCGCCCCGCGCGGCGCCGACGCTTCGCGCCGCGGAGTCGCCGCGAAGCGGACCGGCTTCAGTCTTCGGGCGGAACGACGTCGACGAAGAGCGGCGGAAAGTCCTTCACGCGCAGTTGGTAGGCGCGCGGCTCCTCGGGCAGTTCGAAGACCGCCGCGGCGGGGAGCGAAGGCGGACGCCCGTCCTCCCCCTTCCACGCCTCGAGCTGTCCGCCGCCGAAGAAGATCAGCCGTTCGCCGTGGACCTCGAGCGGCACGCCGACCGGACGGTAGACGTCGCCGCAGGCGTCCACGAGGACCATGTCGGCCTGCGGCCCCGACGGCGCGAGGCGCAGGCACTCGACCGTCTCGTCCTCGCTCGCCACGAGCACCGAGGCCTCGACGAAGACCCGTCCCTCGCCGGGACGCACGCCGGCGTACTCGCGGCGCGGCTCCGCGCCGAAGAGGACGAGCCGCGCGCCTTCGCGCCGGACCTCGCGCCCCGGCAGCCGCGGCGCGATCCGCCCGAGCGCGTGGCGGCCGAGCCACTCCAGGCAGCGCTGCGTCTCGTCGAGCCGGTGCGCGGGCTCCGACAGGCCGTGCCCTTCGCGCGGATAGAGGACGAACTCCGTCTCCCGCCCGAGCGTCCGCAGCGCGCGGAAGAGCGCGCGGCCGTTGGTCAGGAACGTGTTGTCGTCCTCGACGCCGTGGAGGATCAAGAGCGGCGCGGTGATCGACGCGGCGTGCTTGATCGGCGAACGCTCGAAGTAGAGCTGCGGCCGCTCCCACGGCGCGCCGCCGAGGTAGTGGAGCTCCCACGAGCCGTACTCCGAGGTCGAGAAGTCCTGCGCGAGGTCGAAGATCCCGGCGATCGAGACGCCGGCCTTGAAGCGGTCGGTCGTCGCCAGCAGCCAGTTGACGAGGTAGCCGCCGTAGCTCGCGCCGAGGACCGAGGCGCGGGACAGATCGGCGAGCCCCGATCGCCCGACCTCGTCGATCCCGGCGAGGACGTCGCGCGCCTCGGCCCCGCCGAGGTCGCCGCGGATCGCGGTCTGGTACGCCTCCGGCCCGCCCGACGAGCCGCGGTACTGCGGCATGAAGACCGCGAACCCCTCGGCGCAGAACGCCTCCGCCTCGCCCGCGCGCAGCGTGTCCTGCACGCGCCAGTGCGGCCCGCCGTGCAGCCAGACGACCAGTGGCGGCGGATCGCCGGCGACGCGGTCGGCGGGATCGGGGGTCAGGAGCAGCCCTTCGTGGTCGAAGCCCTCGTTGTGCCAGACGATCCGGCGGCGCGCGGCGCGGCGCCAATCGCGCGCTTCGGGATTGAGGTCGGTGAGCGGCGCGAAGACCTTCTTTTCGAGATCGATCGTCCCCGCCTCCGGCGGCGCGCCCGGCCCTTCGGCGAGGACGGCGACGACCGGCGCGCGGCGCGCGGCGACGAGCTCCGTAAAGTTGAACCCCTCGATCGGCAGGACCTCCGCCGTTCCGCGCTCCGGGTCGGCGACGACGAGGCGCGATTCCATGCCCCAGGCGACGAGCGCCGCGACGCGGCCGTCGGCCAGCGGCTCGAAGTCCTCGACGTCGCGGCCGACCCCCGCGAGCAGCGGGCGCGGCGCGGCGCCCTCGGCGGCGAGGTCGACGGCGAACAGCTCCTGGCGCGAGAAGGCGCAGGCCGGGTCGTTCCAGCCGTGGAAGAACAGCCGGCGTCCGTCGGCGGAGAAGCGCGGCTGCAGTTCCGCGCCGCCGCGCCCGCCCGAAACGCGCCGTTCCTCCCCCTTCTCGAGGTCGCGCAGGATGATCTCGGTCTTGTCGTCGTCCTCGGGACGGCCGGTGTGGTTCGTCGCGTAGGCGATCCACTTGCCGTCGGGGGAGACGTCGAAGTCGTCCACGCCGAGCAGCCCGCCGAAGAGGCGGCGCACGCGTCCGTCGAGCGGCTGGAAGAGGAACTCGAAGCGCGGCAGGTCGGCCTTGACGA
The DNA here is from genome assembly GCA_021372775.1 of bacterium. Classification (NCBI taxonomy): domain Bacteria; species bacterium. Next base: position 25,097 of record JAJFTU010000051.1, read on the forward strand.
CGATCGCGTCATCCTTGTCGTCGCGGCGGCGGCGGCGCCACGACTTGGCGGCCGGGGGACGCGGCGTCTCGCAGAGGCAGTAGACCCCCGAGCCGTCGGCGGCCCAGCGGAACAGCTCGACCCCTTCGCCCGCTTCGGTCAGGCGGCGGGCCTCGCCGCCGCCGACCGGCAGCAGGAAGACCTGCTCCTTGTCCTCGCCGTTCTCCCGCTCGTCGTCCTCCTCGTCCTCGTGCGGCTGCGGGCGGAAGGTGACGAAGGCGATCAGCTTGCCGTCCGGCGAGAAGCTCGGCTGCGAGACGGGCGAGAGGCCGCGCGTAAGCTGCCGCGTCGGGAGATCCGGCTCCCCCTCGTCCTTCGCCTCGGCGGCGCGCGGCGCGGGGGCCGGATCGGGGGCCACGTGAAGCTGCACGTCGTGCTCGCCGTGGGCGAAGTCGGGCTCGGAGACCGCGACCGCGACCGACCGGCCGTCGGGAGCGACGTCGAGTTCGGTCGGCAGCTGGAGGCCGACGAGGTCGTGCGGGGCGACGCGGCGCTTGGGGTTGTCGTTCATCTTCGACCGGCGGTCGCGGCCCGCAGGGGCGGGGCGCGCGAGGAAAGCGGGATTGTAGCCCCCGGCGGGGCGGCCCGCCCGACTTCCCTGTTCGTCCCGCTTTCGCCGCAAGAGGCGACGGCGAGAGGTCAAGAGCGGGGAAGCGCGGCCGATGAGAAGTCCGGAGGACCGCGCCTTGCCCGACGCGACGACGACCGAACTGCACACCTTCTTCCCCGTCGCCTTGGCGATGCTGGAGATGGGCTCGGTCATCCCGTGCGAAATCTGGCTGCGCCACGAAGAAGGGCGCGATCCGGTCCTCTACCGCGGGCGCGACCTGCCGTTCACCGCGGCCCACCGCCGACGCCTCACCGACAGCGGCGTGGAAACGGTCTACGTCCCGTTCAGCGACGCCGAGCGGTGGGCGGTCTACATGGAATCGCGCCTCCACGGCCGGGTGATGGACGAGGCGGCCCCGGTCGAGGCGCGCGCCGACCTGCTGATCACGACCTCCCGCTCGATCATGAAGGACGTGATGGCGAATCCGTCCCGTCCCGAGACGGTCCAGCGGATCGGCGCCCTCGCCGACACGATCTGCGACTTCATGCGGACGCCGTCCGCGGTCGCCGCGACCGTGCGGCTGATGGAACACGACTACTACACCTACACGCACTGCGTTCACGTCGCCGTCTACAGCGTGGCCCTCGCCAGGGCGGCGGGGATCGACGCGCCGGACGTGCTGGCCGGCATCGGCCGCGGCGGCCTGATGCACGACTGCGGCAAGTGCAAGCTGCCCGCGGCGCTGATCAACAAGCCGGGGCGCTTCACCCCCGACGAGTTCGAGCTGATGCGGCAGCACCCGTCGTTCGGCCTCCAGATCCTCAAGGAGACCGCCTGGCCGGAGGGGCTGGTCCACGACGTCGTCCACTGCCACCACGAACGGATCGACGGCTCGGGCTATCCGCGCGGACTCGTCGGGAGGACAATCCCCGAAGCGGCGCGGATCGCCGCGATCTGCGACGCCTTCGACGCGATGACCACCGACCGCGCCTACCAGCGGGCGCGGCGCGGGCAGCAGGCGCTGCGGATCATCCACGTCGAGGAGCGCGACCACTACGACCAGCGGCTGGCGGAGAAGTTCATCCGCATGCTGCTGACCCCGAGCGGGAGCTGAGATGTTCGGGTTCCTTCGCCGACGCGCCGAGCGGGACGATCCCGCCGCGGCGGCCGCCAAGGGGGACCACGTCCTCGCGGCCGCGCTCTACCGCCGCCGTCTGGCCGACGATCCCGCCAACGCCCTCTTCTGGCGCAAGAAGCTGGCGGAGGCGCTCCTCGCCGCCGGCCGCCCGTTCGACGCGGCCGAGGAGTACCTCGCCGTCGCCGACGCGCTGGCCAAGCAAGGAAAGATGGCGCAGGTGCTGGCCGTCTACCGCACCGTGCTGCGCTTCGACGCCGACAACCCCGACGTCCGCGCCCGCCTCGCCGAGATCGCCGGCCCGCCGCCGGCGCCGGCGCGCGACGAGGGGACGGCGGACGCGCCGGCGATGACGATCCGCACCAAGCTGCGCGCCTTCGTGCCGCTCTTCTCCGAATTCGACCACGACGAGCTGGCCAAGATCGTCGAGGTGATGAACGTCCATCACTTCCGCAAGGGGCAGGACGTCTTCCGCCAGGGGGACCCCGGCGACTCGCTCTACGTCCTCGCGCAGGGGGAGATCGCGCTGCTGGTCGAGGGGCCGGAGGGGAAGCCGGTCGAGCTGGAGCGGATCGCCGACAACGGCTTCTTCGGCGAGTTGTCGGCGCTCCGTCCCGCGCCGCGCAACGTCACCGCGCGCTGCCTCGCCGACTGCGAGATCCTCGAGCTGACGCGCGACTACCTCGAGGCGGTGGCGATCGCCCATCCCCGCGTCTGGGAGATCCTCGAGGAGTTCCAGAAGCGCCGGCAGCCGCCGGTCGGGATCTGACCCACGCTCGCCGCGCTCCGCTCGTGGTGGCGCCGCGCACGCGAAGCGCGGCGCGTCCGCCGCGGGGCGCTCCGGCTGGTGGACGAGCTGTTCGCTGAACGTCCGGAGCTCTTGGCGCAGGCGCGCCTCGCGCCGCGCCACCGCGCGCGGCTGATCCTGCTCGACGTCGAAACCGACGAGAGGGGCGCGGTCGCCGCGGTCCTGCTCGGCATCGTGCGCCATCCGAAGCCGCACCCGCTCGCGCCGCGCGGCGACGAAGTGCTCGAGGCGCTGGTCTACCGCCCCGCGGAGGGGACGATCGAGGTCGCCGCGTCGCGGAACCTGACCCGCCGCGGGCCGCCCGCGCCCCCGGAAACGGACGACGGCAACGCGTCCTCGGAGACGGGCCGAGGCGGCGCGTCCTCGGAGACGGACGACGGCGGCGCGTCCCGGGGCGGATAGACGGGGGAAACGCGCGGCGCTATCGTCTTCCGTGGCTCTTCGGAGGCGCGTGGGTTGAATCGCCGCGAATTCGTGTCGCTGCTGGGCCGGGCCGCCCCCGCCGTCGCGGTCACCGCCGCGCTCGGCGGAGGGTACGCCGTCGGCGTCGAGCCGGAGTGGCTCGAGGTGCGGCGCGTGCGGATTCCGGTCAAGGGGCTCGATCCGGCGCTCGAAGGTCTGCGCCTCGTCCAGCTTTCGGACATCCATCGTTCGGCGTGGGTGGCGCGGGAGTTCATCGAGCGCGCGGTCAAGACGGCCGTCGATCTCCGTCCCGAGCTGGTCCTGCTGACCGGCGACTACATCACGAAGGACGCGACCGCGTTCGAGCCGCTGGGGCGCGAGATCGCCGCGCTCGGCGCCGCCGCGCCGCTGTTCGCGACGATGGGGAACCACGACTACATCCACTACTACGCGTGGGAGAAGCCCGCGCTGCCGCGCGGCGCCGAGTTCGTCGCGGCGATGGCCGCGGCCGCCGGCGGCGAGCTGCTGCGGAACGAGACGCGCCGCGTCGCGGTCCGCTCCGGCGCCGGCGCGGTGGACCTCGTCGCGCTCGACGACTTCTGGGCGCCGACGTTCGACGCCAAGCTGCCGTTCGGCGCCGGCCGCACCGCGGGCGTGCCGCGGATCGTCCTCTCCCACAACCCGGACAGCTTCCGCCAGGTGCGCGGCGCCTCGTTCGATCTGATGCTCGCCGGGCACACGCACGGCGGGCAGGTCCGCGTGCCGCTGATCGGGCCGCCGCTCAGCCCGGTGGAGGACCGGCGCTTCATCGCCGGCCTCGTCGCCGCGGACGGACGCTTGGTCTACGTGAACCGCGGCCTCGGCTTCAACCGCCGCGTGCGCTTCGGCGTGCGCCCCGAGATCACGCTGCTGGAACTGACGCGCGCGGCGTAAGGCGCGCGCCTTCGCCCGCGGTCCCCGCCGCGCGCGGGGGACCGCCGAGCCGCCGGACCGCCTCGTGAAACGGACCTTCCAACTCGCCTGCCCCAACGGCCCGTTCGGCGATCCGCTGCTCGTCGTCCGGCCGCGCCTTTCCGCGCGGCTGCTCCTCTTCGACTGCGGCGACGCGACGGCGCTCGGCCCGCGCCAACTGCTCGCGGCGAGCGACGTCTTCCTCTCCCACGGCCACGTGGACCACGTCTTCGGGCTCGGGCACCTGCTCCGTCTGCGCCTCGGGCGCTGCGACCGCCCGCTGCGGATCCACGGTCCCGCCGGGACCGCGGCGCGCGTCGCCGCCCATCTCGCGGGGTATTGCTGGAACCTCGTGGACGCCTACCCGCTCGACCTCGAGGTGCGGGAGTGGAACGGCGCGACGCTCGAGCGGCGCCGCTTCCCCGCGGCGGGCGGCTTCGAGCCCGCGCTGGTCGAACTGCGCCGCGCCGCGTCGCCGGCGACGTTCGTCGAGGACGACGAGATGGTCGTCGAGGCGCTGGCGCTCGACCACGGCGGGATCGCCTCGCTCGCCTTCCGCGCGCGGGAGAAGGCCGCCTACAACATCGACCCCGCGGCGCTCGCCGCGCGCGGCCTGCCCACCGGCCCCTGGCTCGCGCGGGTCAAGGAGGCGCTGCGGCGCGGCGATCCGCCGACGACGCCGATCGCGACGCCGGACGGCGGCGCCGCGCCGTTGGGCGAACTGCGCGACGCCTTGGTGATCGTCTCGCCGGGCGATTCGCTCGTCTACGCCGCCGACGCGGCGCCGACCGAGGCGACCGCCGAGGGTCTCGCCGCGTTCGCGCGCGGCGCGCGCCGCCTCGTCGTCGAGGCTCATTTTCTGGAGGAGGACGCCGAGCTGGCGCGCCGCAACGCGCACCTCACGGCGCGCCTCGCCGGCGAGATCGCGCGTCAGGCCGGCGTCGCCGCCGCCTCGCCGATCCACTTCTCGACCCGCTACGACGACCGCGCCAACGAAGTCCTCGACGAGTTCCGCGCCGCGGCCGCGCCGGTCCCGGTCGAGGAATTGCCGCGGCTTCCCGCCCCGCTTCCCGAGGACGCCGCGTAGCGCGGGCGCGGGCCGTCGCGATCCGCCGAGGACGGCGCTTGGCGCGGGCGCCGGCGGCGTCGAAGCTGTCCGGCTCTACCGCGGGCGCAGCGGATCGACGGCGAAGGCGAGTTCCTTGACCGGGCGGCCGCCGATCAGGTGTTCCTGGATGATCCGCTCCATCGCCTCGACGGTGACGGAGTGGTACCACGTCCCCTCCGGATAGACGACGGCGATCGGCCCGCGCCGGCAGATCCGCAGGCAGTCGACCTTGCTCCGCAGCACGCAGGAGGCGCCGCCGCGCGCCGCGGCGCCGCCGTCGAGCCCCAGCTCGCGCAGCCGTCCCTTGAGGTAGTTCCAGACCTCAGCGCTCTCTTCGTAGGACGCGCAGCGCGGCTTCCGCTGCATCGCGCAGAGGAAGATGTGCCGCCGGGCCGACCCGACGCCGATCCCGGCGGCCGTCTCCGCGAGCGACTTGCCGTCCATCGCGCGGAGCTACGCGAAGAGGATCATGCCGAGCTTGCTGAGCGCCGGGCCGACGGCCGGATGGTCGTGCCCCAACCGCTCGAAGAGGGCCAAGAGCGCGCGCCGCGCGCCGTCCTCGCGGAACTCGCGGTCGCGCTTGACGATCTCCAGCAGCTCGTCCATCGCCATCTCCGCGCGGCCGGAGAGCCACGCCGCGCCGGCCAGCGAGAAGCGCGCTTCGAGATCGTCCGGGCTCTCCGCCAGCCGCGCCTTGGCGGCGTCGAGGCTGCGCACGCGGCGGCCCGCGGCGAGCAGGTCGAGCAGCTGCTTCTCGCGCTGCGCTTCCTCGCCTTCCGGAGCGGCCTCGGGGATGCGGTCCAAGAGGGCGAGCGCCTCGTCGCGGCTGCCGTTCGCCGCGACCAGGCGGGCCAGATCGAGCAGGGCCGCCGTGTCTTTCGGCTGCTCGTCGACGAGCTTGCGCAGCAGCTGCTCCGCCTCCTCGACGCGGTCCTCGCCGAGGGCGCGCTTCGCCGCCTCGCGCAGTTCCTCGAGCGCCGTCGGCGCGAGGCCGGCCAGCCAGGCTTCGACGATCGGGGCCGGCTGCGCGCCGCTGAACTCGGAGACGACGCGGCCGTCGCGGAACGCCTTGACGGAGGGGATTCCCTGCACGCCGAACGCGTCGCAGAGCTCGGCGTTCTCGTCGGCGTTCACCTTGGCGAGGACGACCTTGCCGTTGAGCTTGCCGACGGCGGCCTCGAGCATCGGCCCCAGCGTCTTGCAGGGGCCGCACCACGGGGCCCAAAAGTCGACGACCACGGGCATGGTCTTCGACCGTTCGAGAACTTCCTTTTCAAACGACTCGACCGTCACGTCGATGATCAAGGCCATGGGTTGGAGTCCAAGCCGCCGCCCCCTCGCGGGAAGGGCGGCGCGGTGAAGGGATCGGGAAGGCCGGCCGCCGCGGCGAGCCGCGCGAGGATTCGCGGCGCGTCGCCGGTCGGTACATTGGAAATGTAGTAACGCTTGAAGCCGAGCTTCGCCAGCGCGAGGAGAGTTTGGACGGCGACCTCCTCCGCGTCGAGTCGCCGCTCGCCGAAGTCGCGCTTGAGCTCCTCCGCCGGGACCGGAATGAAGTCGGCCAGCTTGGCGAGGGTCGAGGGGCGGCCGCTCCGGTAAAAGAAGACGCCCGCGAACAACGGCAGATCGACGCCGAGCCGCGCCGCCTCGTCCATGAACTCCGCGACCGGCTCGATCTGGTGGTGCGACAGGACTTGGGTGAGGGCGAAGTCGGCCCCGGCGCGGTGCTCGGCGAGCAGGCGGGCCTGGCCGCGCGGGTCGCGGTTCGGGTTGGCCCAGCCGCCGAGGAGCAGCGCCGGCTGCTCGCGCCGCAGCCGCTCGCGCAGTTCGAAGGCGTGCGGCAGGCAGCGCGGCGGACCGCCGCGCTTGTCGCCCCCGAGCACGACGAGCGCGGGGAACCGCTCGCGCCGCGCGCGCGCCGCGCAGCGCAGGCAGTAGTCGAGCGGATGCTTGAGGGTCAGGAACGGGACGATGCGTTCGCGCACCGCGCGCGGACCGAGGTTCGCGGCGAGGTGCGCCATCCCCTCCTCCTCCCCGGCGCCGACCGCGCTGTCGGTGAGGAAGATCGCCGTGTCGGCGTTCGAGAGGCGCGCGACGGCGCGGTGAACGTCCATCCACGCGTCCATCGCCCGCGCCCCTTCGAGATCGCGCCGCGGCGGACGCAGCTCGACGGCGAGGAGCGGCCGCGGGTCGGCGAGACGCGCGGCGAACGAAGCGGGCGTGGGCGTGTCGTTCATGGCGTCGGGACCATGACGCGGGCGGGGCGCGCTGTCAATGGCTGTATCTTGTGCGCCATGAGAGCGGACACACTCCAGGAACTCTTGGCGCGCCGCGTGCTCGTGCTCGACGGCGCCACCGGAACGCGCTTCCAGCGCGAGCGGCTCGGCCCGGCCGACTTCGGCGGCGCGGAACGCGAAGGATGCTTCGAGGCGCTGGTCCTGGAACGGCCCGATCTCGTCGCCCTCGTGCACCGCGAGTACCTCGCCGCCGGCGCCGACGTCGTCGAGACCGACACCTTCGGCGCGACGCCGCTGGTGCTCGCGGAATACGGCCTCGCGGCGCGCGCGCGGGAGATCAACCGCCGCGCGGCGGAGATCGCGCGGGCCGAGGCGGACGCCGCGTCGAGCCCCGACAAGCCGCGCTTCGTCGCCGGCTCGATCGGGCCGACGACCCGCTCGCTGCTGCTCACCGGCGGCGCGACCTTCGCCGAGATGCGCGACGCGTTCCGCACGCAGGCGCTCGGCCTGATCGAAGGGGGCTGCGACTACCTGCTCGTCGAGACCGCCTCCGATCCGCTCAACGTCAAGGCGGCGTTCGAGGGGATCGACGACGCCGCGGCGGAGCTCGGGACGTCGCGCCCGGTCGCCGTCTCGGCGACGATCGAATCGTCCGGCGCGACGCTCTGCGGCCAGTCGATCGAGGCGTTCTACACGTCGATCGAACACCGCGACCTGCTCTACGTCGGGCTGAACTGCGCCGTCGGTCCGGAGTTCATGGCCGATCCGCTGCGCGCGCTCGCCGCGATCGCCGAGACGCCGGTGGCCTGCGTCCCCAACGCGGGGCTGCCGGACGAGCAAGGGCGGTATTCCGAAACGCCGGAGCGGATGGCCGGGACGCTGGCGCGGTTCCTCGACGAGGGGCTGCTCAACCTCGTCGGCGGCTGCTGCGGCACGACCGCCGAGCACGTCGCCGCGTTCGCGCGGCTCGCCGCGGGGCGCGCGCCGCGCGTTCCCGCCGCGTCGCGGTTCGGGCGGGTCGCGGGGATCGACTTCCTCTCGCTCGACGAAGAACGGCGGCCGCTGCTCGTCGGCGAGCGGACGAACGTCATCGGCTCGCGCAAGTTCAAGCGGCTCGTCGCCGAGGGGGAGTGGGAGCGGGCGGCGGAGATCGGCCAAGGGCAGGTCGCGGGGGGCGCGCACGTCCTCGACGTCTGCCTCGCCGATCCGGACCGCGACGAGCGGGCCGACATGGAGCGGCTGCTCGCGCGGCTGGCGCGGCGCGTCCGCGCCCCGCTGATGATCGACTCCACCGACCCGGCGGTCGTCGAGCGGGCGCTCGAGCTCGTGCCGGGGAAGCCGATCGTCAACTCGGTCAACCTCGAGGACGGCGAGGAGCGGCTGGGCAAGGTCGCGCGGCTCGCCCGCCGGCGCGGCGCGGCGCTGGTCGTCGGCTGCATCGACGACGACCCGCGGCAAGGGATGGCGATCGCCGCGACGCGCAAGCTGGAGGTCGCGCGGCGCGCCCACGCGATCCTGACGACGACGTACGGCGTGCCGGAGACCGACCTGATCTTCGACCCGCTCGTGTTCCCTTGCGCTTCGGGGGACGCGCAGTACAAGGGCTCGGCGCGCGAGACGATCGAAGGGGTGCGCGCGCTCAAGGCGGCCTTCCCGCGCTGCAAGACGCTGCTCGGCGTCTCCAACGTCTCGTTCGGCCTCCCCCCCGCGGCGCGCGAGGTGCTGAACTCCGTCTTCCTGCACGAATGCGGCGAAGCGGGGCTGGACCTCGCGATCGTCAACAGCGAGAAGATCGTCCGCTTCGCGCAGATCCCCAAGGAAGAGCGCGAGGCGGCGCTCGACCTGCTCCGCGACCGCGGCGAGGGCGCCGCGGAACGGTTCGCGGCTCTCTTCCGCGACGCGCGGCCGCGCGCCGCGGCCGACGAGGGCGGCGCCGCGCCGATCGAGACGCGCCTCGCGCGGCGGATCGTCGAGGCGCGCCGCGAGGGGCTCGAGTCGGACGTCGAGGAGGCGCTGACCCGCTACGCGCCGCTCGACCTGATCAACGGCCCGCTGCTCGACGGCATGGCCGAGGTCGGGCGGCTCTTCGGCGCGAACGAACTGATCGTCGCCGAGGTGCTCCAGTCGGCGCAGGTGATGAAGGCCGCGGTCGCGCTGCTCGAGCCGCGGCTGCCGCAGGGAGCGGCGCCGCGCAAGGGAACGTTCCTCCTCGCCACGGTCAAGGGGGACGTCCACGACATCGGCAAGAACCTCGTCGGGATCCTCCTCGCCAACAACGGCTTCAAGCTGGTCGATCTCGGCATCAAGGTCGATCCGACGACGCTGGCCCGGGCGATCGCCGAGCACCGGCCGGCGATCGTCGGCCTCTCCGGCCTGCTCGTGAAGTCGGCGCGGCAGATGGCGGCGACCGCGGCCGACCTCAAGGCGGCGGGGATCGACGTGCCGCTCCTCTGCGGCGGGGCGGCGCTGAGCCGCCGCTTCGTCGAGACGCAGATCGCGCCGGCCTACGGCGGGATCGCGCTCTACGCGCCGGACGCGATGCAGGGGCTCGCCCTCGCCGAGCGGCTGGTCGATCCCGAAGCCCGCGCCCTGCTCGCGGCCGAGGCGGCGCGCGTCGCCGCCGGCGCCGCGCCCGACGCCGCGGCCGAGACGGAGAGCGAGGCCGCGGAGGTCGGGCCGACCGTCGCGCCGGCGCCCGACGTCCCGCCGCCGCCCGATTTCGCGCGGCGCACGTACGCCCTGCCGGCGCGCGAGGCCCTCGCCTGGGCCAACGAGCAGACGTTGATCGGCCGGCACCTCGGCCTGCGCGGGAACGTGCGGAGCGCGGCCGAGGCGCGCGACCCGAAGTACCGCGAGCTGCGGGCGCTCGTCGAAGAGGTCGTCGACGAGTACGCCGCGAAGGGGATCCTCGCGCCGCGCGCCGTCTTCCAGTTCTTCCGCGCGCGCCGCGACGGCCGGACGATCGTCCTCGCGCGGGAGGACGGCGCCGAGGCGGCGCGCCTGACGTTCCCGCGTCAGGCGGACCGCGGACGGCTCTGCGTCGCCGACTGGGTCGAGCCCGCCGAGGGGCGGCCCGACGCGGTCGCCCTCTTCGTCGCGACCGCCGGGACCGGCGTGCGCGAGGAGGCGGCGCGGCTGACCGCGGCGGGCGAATACCTCAAGGCCCACGCGCTCGCGGCCTGCGCGCTGGAATTGGCGGAAGGGACGGCGGAGCGGCTGCACGCGCACCTGCGCGCGCTGTGGGGCATTCCGGACCCGCCCGACATGACGCCGCTGCGGATCTTCCGCGCCGAATACCGCGGGCTGCGCGTGTCGTTCGGCTATCCCGCCTGCCCGGCGCTGGAGAACCAGCGGATCCTCTTCGACCTGCTGCGCCCGGAGGAGATCGGCGTGCGCCTGACCGACGGCCTGATGATGGACCCCGAGGCGTCGGTCTCGGCGCTCGTCTTCCACCACCCCGCGGCGCGCTACTTCTCCGCCGGCGCGGCCGACTGAACGCCGGCGCCGCGCGGCGGCCCGAAAAGAGAACGGGCGCCCTCGAGGGGCGCCCGTTCCGGCGATTGCTTGAGCGGTCGGTCAGCGGCGACCGGCCGAGAAGCAGTCACGGCAGAGGACCGGACGGCCGGCCGTCGGCTTGAACGGCACGGTGTCTTCCTTGCCGCACTGCTGGCAGACGATCGGGTGACGAACGCGGTCGCCGCCGCGGGGCGCGCCGGCGCCGCCGCCCTGAGCCTTGCGGGCGGCGCGGCACTCGCGGCACCGCTTCGGAGTGGACATCCCGCGCTCGGCGAAGAACGCCTGATCGCGCTCGCTGAAGGTGAAGTCGCTACCGCAGTCCACGCAGGTGATGGTCATGTCGGGCATAAAGCGTTCCCTCGGACGATTGGGCCGTGCGCGCGCGGACGCGCAAAGCGACGGACGTGATGGCGCGGCGGGACGAATCCTCCGGGACTGCAAGTGCGCAAACCCCGTTCGGACCTTTCCGCGCAGGCCCGAACGCGGCGCCTTAAAGCGCGACAACGGGAGTATTGAATCCCACAAAAGAGGGCGGCGTCAATGGGGACGGCGCAGAAATCGCGCCGTGGCGACAGATCCGCCGCCGTTCGGGCGGCGGGTCCGTCCGTCGATCGGGAAGAGCCTTGCCCTGGATCGACAGCCGGCCGCGGGGCGGCGCAAAATCGATATTCCCCTCGAAGGAGAGTCCCCATGCGTCAGGCGGTGGCCGTTCTGGCCGTTTTCGCCGCGCTTCTCGCCACTGTCTCGGTCGCCCTCGCCGCCGGTCCGGCCTACGCGGGCTGGGGCGGGCTGCGCCCGGGGCCGTACGCCGTCGGCTTCCAGCCGATTCTGGCGCGGGACCAGTCGCGCACGTTCGATTCGCCGCGCGACGCCGACGGCGCGCCGAACCAGCGCGAGGTCGCGCGGCCGGTCCAGATCCTCGTCTGGTACCCGGCGTCGCCGGCCGCGGAGGCGGCCCACGTTCCGTTCGCCGACTACGTCGCCCTGTCCGCGCGCGAGATCGACTTCGGGCCGCTCGACGACGCCGCGCGCGCCGCGAAGCTCGAGGCGTTCGTCGCCCTCCCCGCGGCGCAAGGGATTCCGGCCGACACGGTGCGCGCCCTCCTCGCCGCGCCGACCGCGGCGATCGCCGCGGCGCCGCGCGCCGAGGGGACCTTCCCGCTCGTCCTCTACGCCGCCGGCCTGAGCGGCTCGGCCTTCGAGAACTCGATCCTCTGCGAGTACCTGGCCAGCCACGGCTACGTCGTCGCCGCTGTGCCGTCGATCGGGGCCGAGGGCCGGGCGATGACCCCGGACATGATCGGGGCGGAGGCGCAGACGCGCGACATGGCGTTCGCCCTCGCCACGCTGCGCGACTATCCCTACGCCGACGCGCGCGACGTCGCCGTCGTCGGCTACAGCTTCGGCGGCCTGGCCGACGTGATGCTCGCGACGCGCGACACGCGGGTCGCCGCGCTCGTCTCGCTCGACGGATCGATCCTCCATCTCGACGCCGCGGAGCGCGCCGACGCGCGCCTCGACCCGAACCGGCTGCGCGTCCCGTCGCTGTTCTTCGTCGGCGCGGGGAGCGAGCGCCCCGACTTCGACCCGGCGTTCTTCCGCGCCCTCAAGTACTCCGACGCGCGCCTGCTGCGCCTGCCGCGGATGGAGCACCGCGACTTCACCTCGCAGCACGTGGTGCTCTTCGAGCTGCTTCCCGCCGACCAGCGCGGGACCCGGGGCGGCGATCCGCGCCTCGGCTTCGAAACCGCCGCGCAGTACGCGCGCCGCTTCCTCGACGCGACGCTCAAGGGAAACGCCGAGGCGCGCGCGTTCATCGACGGATCGCCGGACGGCCTCGGGCTTCCCGCGGGGTTCGCGCGGCTCGAGAGCCGGCGCGCCGTTCCCGCCCCGCCGACCGAAGGGCAGTTCCTCGACCTTCTGGAGCGCGGCGGCGTCCAGCGGGCTCGGGAAGCGCTGCGCAAGGTCAAGATCGTCGATCCGCAGTGGCAGGTCTTCCGCGAGGCGACGATGGAGGCGCTCGGGCGGGCGCTGCTCGCCGAGAACCGCGTCGCCGAAGCGGCGGAGGCCTTCCGCCTCAACGTCGAGGCGTATCCCGATTCGGCCGACGCCGCGGCGAGCCTCGGCGAGGCGCTGGCCCGCGCGGGAAAGGCGAAGGAGGCGGAGGAGGCGTACCGCAGCGCGTTGGTGCTGCTCCGCCGCGACGAGCGGACGCCGGCGGCCTACAAGGAGCAGTTCCGGCGGCGGCTGCTCGACGCGATCGCCAAGCTGAAGTGACGCGGCCGGGGGGCGTTCCGCTTCGGGACGCCCCCGCGGCATCCGCGGCCGGGGCCCGGCCCGTACGCGTCCCGGTTCCCGTCTCCGCGCGCGTTCCCGTCACTGTTCCCATCCCCGTTCGCGTTCCCCGTTCCGCTCCCGTCACTGTTCCCATCTCCGTTCGCGTTCCCCTTTCCGCTCCCGTCCCTGTTCCTGTGCCCGTGCCCGTTCAGAGCTAAGCTGTCGAACCATGAACAGGGCTCTCCGCGCCGCCTTCCTCCCGTTCGCCGCGTTCGTCGCTTGCGCCGCGCTTCCCGCGCGCGCCGCCGTTCCCGTCGCCGCTCCGGCCGAATGCCGCGTCGTCGATCTCGGCGCGCTCGACGACGCCGCCTTCGCGCGGCTCGTCCGGCTGCGGTTCGACGTCGAGCGGAACGGCCGGCGCGAGGCGATCGCCTACGTGACCCCGGCGCAGGAGGACAAGCTCGAGGCGCTCGGCTTCGCGTGGACCGAGACCGGCCTCTGCGCCGGCGCCGCGCCGGCGGCGACGACGGAGGCCGCCGCAGCGACCTACCACACCTACGACACGCTGACCTCCGACCTGCAGGCGCTCGCCGCGGCGCACCCGGACATCGTGCGTCTCTCGTCGGCCGGCGCGACGACGCAGGGGCGGCGGATGTGGTGGGTGCGGATCGGCCTGCCGGCCGATTCCCGCGGCGACCACCCCGTCGTCCGCTACCTCTCCTCGATCCACGGCGACGAGCTGGTCGGGATGGAGCTGCTGATCCGGCTCGCCCACTGGCTGGCCGAGGGATACGCGGGCGACGCGCGCGCGCGGAACATCGTCGAGAACGTCGAGACGTGGATCATGCCGCTCGTCAATCCCGACGGCGCGGCGCTCGGCCAGCGCTGGAACGCCGCCGGCGTCGACCTCAACCGCACCTTCCCCGATGAGTACGACGACCCGCGCGACGTCGCGACCGACCGGCCGGCCGAGACGGCCAACCTGATGAACTGGCAGGCCGGCCGCGCGGGAACGCTCTCCGCGAATCTCCACGGCGGCTCGCTGGTCTACAACTACCCCTACGACAACAACGCCGCCGGCGCGTCGGTCTACAGCGCCGCCCCCGACGACGACACGTTCATCACGCTAGCCTACGACTACGCCGTGCACAACGGGCCGATGTTCTCGAGCCCGGAGTTCCACCAGGGGATGACGAACGGCGCCGCATGGTACGCGGTCTCCGGCGGGATGCAGGACTGGCTCTACCACTACCGCGGCGAGATGGCGGCGACGATCGAGCTCTCGAACACCAAGATGCCGGCGGCCTCGACGCTCGACCAGTACTGGAGCGACAACCGCGAGTCGTTGCTCGCGCACCTCGAGCGCGCGCTGACCGGCGTGCGCGGCCTCGCGACCGACGCCGTCACGGGAGCGCCGGTGGCGGCGACTATCCGGGTGCGCGGCCGCGCCGAGCCGTTCCGCTCCGACGCCGCGGTCGGCGACTTCCATCGTCCGCTCGTCGCCGGCGCGGCGTTCAATCTCGACCTCTCGGCGCCCGGCTACGCCGCCGCGTCGGCGCCGTTCAGCGTCGCCGACGCGCGCGGCCCGGCGACGCGGGTGAATGTCGCGCTGACGCCGCTGCCGCCGAACGTCGCCGCCGTCGGCGCGCGCGCCGCCGACGACGACGGCGTCCTCGCCGCGGGCGAAGCGACGACGCTCGCCGTGACGGTGCGCGAGGACGGCGGGCCGCTCGCCGGCCTGTCGGGCACGCTCGAGTCGCTCGACCCGTGGCTCGCCGCGGAGAGCGCCGGCGGAACGTGGCCCGCGCTGCGCCCCGGCGCGGCGACCGAATCGAACGCGCCCCATTTCGCCGTTTCCGTGCCGGCGGGCGCGCCGTCCGGGCACAAGGTCGCCGCGCGCGTGGCGTGGACGGCGCCGGACGGAACGCGCGGCGCGACGGCGCCGTTCTTCGTGCCGCTCGGCGCCGCGGGATCGCTGACCGCCGCGGCCTCGGGCCTGCCGGCCGCGATTCCCGACGTCGGATCGGTGCAGCGCTCGGTCGTCGTCGCCGCCGACGAAGAGATCGCGTCGGTCGCCGTCGCCGTGACGATCACGCACCCCTATCCCTCCGACCTCCGCCTCACCCTCGTCGCGCCGGGTGGGCAGTCGTACGTCCTCGCGGAACGGCCGTGGTGGGGTTCGGGCGTGGACGCCGTCTTCGGCGTCGATCGCGCGCCGCTCGACTCGCTCGCGCCCCTCGTCGGCACGTCGTGCGAGGGAACGTGGACGCTGCGCGTCGAGGATCTCGAGTACGGCAACACCGGCTCGCTGACGAAGTTCGAGCTGCGCTTGACGACGCGTCCGTTCGAGAGCCCGATCGCCGCCGTGCCGCATCTCGACGTCGCGAAGAACGGCGCGGGGGCGGCGGCGTTCTCGTGGTGGCCGGTCGGCGGCGCGACGCGCTACGTCGTCCGCCGCGCCGCCTCGCCCGCCTCCGCCGCCGACTTCGCCGACATCACCGCGTCCGACGCCGACCCGACCGACACGTCGTTCGTCGACGCGGCGAACCCGGCCGCGGGGAGCGCGTTCTTCTACGTCGTGAACGCCGTCGGTCATTCCGGCGAAGGAACGTGGGGCCACTTCCTCCGCTGACGCGGCGCGGGATCCGCGGCGCGTCGCCGTTCGGAAGCGCGGCCGCCGCACGCGGAACAAAAAACGAGGCGGTCCCGCGGGGCCGCCTCGTCGCGCAAGGAACTTCGGGGCCGGTCAGAACCGCCACGCCACGCCGGCCGAGACCTGCGGTCCGGAAAGGTCGATCTTCCCCATCCCGTCGAAGTCGTCGCCCATCTCGGCCCGCACCTTGTGGTAGCGGACCTCGGCGAAGACCGACCAGTTCTTCTGCACCGGGATGTCGAGCCCGGCGACGCCGAAGAAGCCGGCCTGCACGCCGTCGGCGCGGTACTCGCCGGTGAAGATCGGCAGCGCCTCGTCGTTGAAGTTGATGAAGTCGCCGTTCTCGGTGTAGCGCCACCAGTAGAGCCCGCCCCCGAAGCCGAGGTACGGAATCACCGGCGCCTTCTTCCCCGCGGGATAGAAGACGAGGCCGACCGTGAAC
>JAJFTU010000052.1 GCA_021372775.1 bacterium
GCAAGGACCCCGCGTCCGGCCACCAGCAGGCGGCGTTCTTCGTCTCGCTCGACGCGCCGGCCAAGTTCTCCGCGATGTCCTACTGCACGCTGCACGGCCTCTGGGTCAGCGAAGAGGTCCACGTCGAAGTCGAGTAGTCCACGGTCCGCGACACCGCGCCCGCGACGCGGAGGCCCGCTCTCCGCGTCGCGGCGCGTTTCGGCGCGCGACGTCCCGCTTCGCGGCGCCTCGCACGTCGCGGCGCGCGAGGCCGCGCCGCCGGTCCGGTGGCGCCCCAACGCCTGTCGCCCATATTCTTCCCCGGGGACTTGAGGCCTCGAGGGGAGAGTTCGCGCGATGAACCCGAGCACCCGGATCTTCTCGCCGATTTCGTTCGGCGTCGTCTTGATCGCCTTCTTCCTGCCGTTCTTCACCGTCTCGTGCCCGAACACGTGGCTCGTGCGGGTCAGCGGCTGGAACCTCGTCTCCGGCTCGGCGCCGGAGATCAACCCGCAGCTCACGAAGTTCATGACGGAGGGGCTGCAGGGCCTGAAGCCGAAGGCGCCGGACAGCTTCCCCGGCTCGGACTCCGGAACGACGGCGAGCCCGATCCCCGGGCCGACCAACCTGAACCTCAACATGAAGCCGGAGGCGATGGCCGAGAAAGCGCGGACGAGCAAGACCGGCCGCGTGATGGCGATCGGCGCGTTCCTCCTCGCCCTCGCCGGGCTGGCGCTCTTCTTCTTCCCCAACGAAATCGGCGTGGGCGCGATTCCCGCGGGATGCGCCGGCGCCGGCGCGGCCGCGCTCCTCGTGCTCAAGGCGGGAATGAACCCGCCGGAGATGGCGCAGGCGGAGATGTTCGGTTTCCGGATCCAGACGGAGTACGGCTTCTGGATCGCCTTCTTCGGCTTCCTCGCCGCGGTCGCCGTCAATCTCTGGCTGCACCAGCAGCGGCGCGCGGAACTGGCCGCGGTCGCGGAGCGCCAGTTCGACGGGCCGCGCGCGCCGGTGAGCCACGCCTACCCCGCCTTCCCCGGGGAAGAGCCGGAAGGCGCCGAGCGGCAGCCGACCGCCGAGAACGGCGGACGCGCCCCGCGCGAGCCGATCCCGGTCTCGGGGCACGAGCCGGCCGACAAGCCCTGACGCCGCGCCGCTTCAGGCGCGGACGTGCACGCCGAGCGCGAACCGCTTCCCGTTGGGGAGCTGCGCGACGCGTCGCCGCGGCGGCGCGAAGCCGGCCGCGGCGGCCGCCTCGTCGAGGCGCGCCGGATCGACCAGGTCGATGACCGGCGCGAGCCGCTCGAGGCTCGGATAGACCGACGCGCTGACCTTTCCCGCGGGGCAGGGGAGCTGCAGCGCCGTGCCGAGGACGCCGCCGCGCCGCAGCCAGCGGGCGCAGCGCGCGAGCAGCGGCGCCGGCTCGACGTACTCGAAGATCAGCCCGGCGAAGACGAAGTCGAACGCGCCCGCCTCGAGCTCGACCTCCGCCAGATCGCCGCGGATCAACTCGAGGCCGGGGAGGCGCGCGGCGTGCCGCTCCCGCGCCAGCTTCAGAAACTCGGGATTGATGTCGATGCCGACGATGCGGCGCGTCGCCTTCGGATCGATCCGCTCGAAGCCGTTGCCGGTCGCGCAGCCGGGGACGACGACCGCCGCGGGGCGGAACTCGCGCAGCGACTCCTCGAAGACGTCGCCGAGGAGCTGCAGCTGCGCGACGCGCGGGTCGCCCATGTGCCCTTCGTAGTCGGCCGCGGGAATGCCGAGCCACGGGTTCGGGAACGCGCCTCTGGTCATCGCTCGTCCTTGCGCTCGTCGTCGCCGCCGGCGCGCGTCGAGGCGAGCAGGCGGAGCGCCGTCTCGGGAGTCGCCGTCGCCTCGACGACCAGCGTCAGCTCGTCCCCCGCCAGAATCAGCGTGCCGCCGTGCGGGACGATGCTCCGTCCGCCCCGCTGCACCGTCGCCAGCAGGACGTGCGGGCCGAGGCCAAGGTCGGCGACGACGCGCCCGTCGAACGCCGAAGCGGGCTCGACCAGCGCCTCGAGCACCTCCGCGCCCCCTTCGGGCGGCGGCGCGGGATGGTCGCGCCGCACGTCGAGGTCGAGCAGCTTGTCGTAGATCGGCTTGTCGCGCACAGCCTCGGCCGCGAGGTAGGCGGCGAAGGCGCCGAGCAGCAGCGCGTAGAGAAGCCCGTACTCGCCGGTCATTTCGACGATCAGCACGACGCCGGTGAGCGGCGAGCGCACCGAGCCGGCGAGCACGGCGACCATCCCGATCGTGGCGAAGACCGAGGGCGAGACTCCCGCCCCCGGCAGCAGCGCGGCGAGGAACGTCCCCGCGGCGAGGCCGAACGCGGCGCCCATCATCAGGATCGGCGCGAAGATCCCGCCCGGGACCCCCGTGCCGTAGCTCAGCGCGGTGAAGAGCAGCTTGCCGCAGGCGAGGACGAACGCGGCGAGCACGACGTCCGCGGCCTCGAACCGCCCCGCGAGAAGCCGCTGCGCGACGTCGTGACCCGTGCCGGTGAGTTGCGGCGCGAAGACGAGCGCGAGCCCGCCGAGCGCGCCGAGCGCGGCGCCGGCCGCCCAACGCGGGACGCGCAGCCGCGTCCGCGCGGCGCCGACGGCGAGGAGCGTCTTGTTGAAGAGGACGCCGAACAGCCCGCCCGCGGCTCCGACGAGCGCGACGAGCGGCAGCGCCTTCAGCGGCGCGGCCCCCGGATCGGCGAGCGAAAACGACGGCTCCTGCCCCGTGGCGAGGCGGAGCACCGCGACCGCGCAGACCGATGCTGCGAGCGCGGCGCCGTAGGTCAGCGCCGACATCTCCCGCTTCAACTCCTCCATCACGAAGACGAAGCCGGCGAGCGGCGCGTTGAAGGCCGCCGCCAGGCCGGCGCCGCCGCCCGCCGCGACGAGCGCGGGCATCGAGCGCCGCCGCACCTTCAGCGCCTTGCCGACGAACTGCCCGGCCGCGGCGCCGATCTGGATCGTCGGCCCTTCGCGGCCGAGGGACATCCCCGCGGCGAGGGCGAGGAAGCCGCCGACGAACTTCACGAGGACGAGCCGCAGGGGTCGGATCACCCGCAGGCTGAGCAGGGCGGCCTTGACGTGCGGGATGCCGCTGCCCCCCGCCTCGGGGGCGAAGCGGCCGGTCAGCCAGGCCGCGGCGGCGCCGAGTCCGGCGGTCGCGGCGACGAGCGGCAACGTCCCCCAGAGCCCCGCGGCGCGCGCCCACGCACCCCAACCGCGGCCGAGGGTCTGCGCCCCCTGCACCGCGAGCTGGAACAGGAGCGCGGCGGCGCCGGCGAGGACGCCGACGAGCGCGGCGCGGAGGAACTGGCGACGGCGGTGCTCCCGTCCGAGGAAGGGGGGCGGGGCGGGGGACGCGGACGATGAGGTTGCGGCGGTCATTTCGGTTTTCGCGGCGCGGCGCGCCGCGGAGCAAGCGTACCGACCGCGCCGCGGCGTCACAAGGCGGAGCGCCGACCGGGACGCGCCGCCCCATTCGGCGGCTGCAACAATCTCGGCGTCACCGTGAGCGGGGCGTGGTCGGCGGCCGCGGTGGCAAACAACAGCTTCCGCGTAAGTAATTCGGGCCGGTTGATTTTCGGCGTCCCGCTCCGATATAGTCGCGCGTCGTTCCGTCGGGGGATGTCCGGGGGCCAACAGGAAGGGCGTGAGTATGTTGTTCCGCCGCCACTTCACCATCATGGTCGTGCCCGACGCGCAGGCGCTCCTCAAGCGCTTCCATGTCCGCGGCGGCCAGATCTTCGGCGGGATCGTCGGCCTCGCGATCCTCGCCTGCTTGGCGATCAGTTCCCCGCTCCTGCTGCTCTGGGGCGTCCACGAGTCGCGCGAACTCTCGGCCGCCCGCGCCGAGCGGCAGCGGCTCGAGGCCCGCTCGCGCGACGTCGAGCAGGCGCTCTCCGACATGCGCCAGAAGCTCGCCGCCTACGAGAAGAAGACCGAGAAGCTGGCCTACCTCGCGGGGCTGGATGTCCAGCAGCCGAAGCCGCCGGGCGGCCGGATCATCGACCAGCGGGCGGCCGTCGCCGTCCGCTACGACGAGATGCGCAGCGAGGCGGTGGAGTTGGTGGACCGCGGCGCGTCGCTCGACCGGCGGATCGGCGTCGTCGAGTCGGCGATGGGGCGGCAGACCGAGCGGCTGGCGCACATGCCGTCGCTCGCGCCGACGCGCGGCCTGATCGGCGGCGGGTTCGGCTGGCGGCGCGACCCGTTCACCGGGCTCAAGCAGTTCCACCGCGGCCTCGACATCTGCGCGCCGATCGGCACGCCGGTCCGCGCGCCCGCCGACGGCGTCGTCCGCTCGACGGAGAGGGACGGCGGCTACGGCAACACGCTGACGATCGACCACGGCGACGGGATCGTGACCCGCTACGGCCACCTCTCGGCCTTCCGCGCCCGCCCCGGGCAACGGGTCCATCGCGGCGACGTCGTCGCCTTCGTCGGCAACACCGGCCGTTCGACCGGCTCGCACGTCCACTACGAGGTCGTGCTCCACGGCGCGGCGGTCGATCCGCTGCAGTTCCTGCCGGGGGACGACCTCTTCTGATCGGTCCCGACGTCCGGCGCGGGGGCGCCGACGCCGCGGGGGCGGCTTCGTCCGGGCCGGTCGCGCGCCGGGGGGCGCGGGTCCGGCTTTTGCGCTAGCCTCAACGGTCGCCTGCCCCGGGAGGGCGGGCGTCAATTCGCCACCGAGGGGACGGTCCACGCCCATGATGATCGACAAGGTTCTCGGCAAGATCTTCGGCACCAAGAACGAGCGCGAACTGAAGCGCCTTCAGCCGTACGTGGCGCAGATCAACGCGCTCGAGCCGGCGATCCGCGCCCTCTCGGACGCGGAGCTGCGCGCCAAGACCGACGAGTTCCGCGCCCGCCTCAAGGACGGCGCGACGCTGGACGACCTCCTCGTCGAGGCGTTCGCGGTCTGCCGCGAGGCCGGCCGGCGCGTGCTCAACATGCGCCACTTCGACGTCCAGCTGATCGGCGGCATCGTCCTGCACAGCGGAACGATCGCCGAGATGCGGACCGGAGAAGGGAAGACGCTCGTCGCCACCCTGCCGGTCTACCTCAACGCGCTGAGCGGCCGCGGCGTCCACGTCGTCACCGTCAACGACTACCTCGCCCGCCGCGACGCGGAGTGGATGGGGCGGCTCTACAAGTTCCTCGGCCTCACCGTCGGCTGCATCCAGCACAACCTCTCCGACGAGGAGCGCCAGGTCGCCTACAACAGCGACGTCACCTACGGCACCAACAACGAGTTCGGCTTCGACTACCTGCGCGACAACATGAAGTTCGGCCGCGACTCGATGGTCCAGCAGAAGGGGCACGTCTACGCGATCGTCGACGAAGTCGACTCGATCCTGATCGACGAGGCGCGCACGCCGCTGATCATCTCCGGTCCGTCGGAGGGGGACACGAGCATCTACTCCCGCTGCGACGGCGTGATCCCGAAGCTGAAGAAGGGCGCCGAGCTGGCCGGCGAGGGGACGCGCGAGGAGCGGGACGAGCTCGAGGCCTCGGGCGACTACGTCGTGGACATCAAGAACCGCAACGTCGTCCTCACCGAGCAGGGCGTCGTCCACGCGGAGAAGATCCTCGGCGTGGGGAACCTCTACGACCCGTCGAACATCATGTTTCTGCACGCCGTCAACCAGGCCCTCAGGGCCCACGCCATCTACCGGCGGGACGTGGACTACATGGTCGAGGACGGCGAGGTCGTCATCGTCGACGAATTCACCGGCCGCAAGATGCCGGGCCGGCGCTGGTCGGACGGGCTGCACCAGGCGGTCGAGGCCAAGGAAGGGGTCGAGGTGCGCAGCGAGAACCAGACGCTGGCCACGATCACCTTCCAGAACTACTTCCGCATGTACGAGAAGCTGTCCGGCATGACCGGCACGGCCGAGACGGAAGCGCCCGAATTCGCGCAGATCTACAAGCTGGACGTGATGGTCATCCCGACCAACCGCCCGATGGTCCGCGCCGACAACGCCGACATCATCTTCCGCACCGAGGAAGGGAAGTTCGCGGCGGTGGTCGAGGAGATCAAGAAGCTCCACGCCGACCGCAAGCCGATTCTCGTCGGCACCACCTCGGTCGAGAAGTCGGAGCGCCTCTCGACGATGCTCAAGCGGGCCGGCGTGCCGCATCAGGTGCTGAACGCCAAGCACCACGCCCGCGAAGCCGAGATCGTCGCCCAGGCCGGCCGCCTCGGCATGGTCACGATCGCGACGAACATGGCCGGCCGCGGCACCGACATCCTGCTCGGCGGCAACCCCGAGGCGCTCGCCAAGTCGCTCTGCCTCGAGGACGCCGGCCGCGGCTGGGAAGAGGCCGACGAGGCGGCGCGCGAGGCGGCGCTGGCCAAGGCCCGCGCGATCTGCGCCAAGGAGCACGACGAGGTCGTCGAGAAGGGCGGCCTGCACATCATCGGCACCGAGCGCCACGAGGCGCGGCGCATCGACAACCAGCTGCGCGGCCGCGCCGGCCGCCAGGGCGATCCGGGCGCCTCGCGCTTCTACCTCTCGCTCGAAGACGACCTGATGCGCCGCTTCGCCTCCTGGCTGATGGAGCGGGCGCTCGCCGGCGCGGACGACGCGCCGATCGAGTCGCGGATGGTCAGCAAGCAGATCGAGAAGGCGCAGAAGCAGGTCGAAGCGCAGAACTTCGAGATCCGCAAGCGGCTGCTCGAGTACGACGACGTCCAGAACCTGCAGCGGCAGGAGGTCTACGGCCTGCGGCGCGAACTGCTGGAAGGAAGCGACCAGCACGACTACATCGTCGAGCGCGCGCAGGACCTGCTGGAGTACCTGACCGAAGAGTACCTGACGGTGGACGCCGACGCGGAGCCGCGGACCGACGAGTACTGCGGCCAGGTGACGCACTTCTTCGGCTTCGATCCGCGCAAGGTCGGCGTGGACTTCGCCGACGGCCCGGAGGCCGCGCGCGAGGCGATTTGGAAGATCGCCTCGAACCGCTTCGACGACAAGGAGCAGCGGCTCGGGGCCGACCTGATGCGCCAGTACGAGCGCTGGATCGTGCTCCAGATCATCGACCAGCAGTGGAAGGACCACCTGCTGGCCCTCGACCACCTCAAGGAAGGGATCGGCCTGCGCGCCTACGCGCAGAAGGACCCGCTGGTCGAGTACAAGCGCGAGTCGTTCGACCTCTTCATGTCGATGAAGGAGCGGATCGAGGAGGAGACGATCCGCTACCTGATGCTCTTCGAGCCGCGGACCGAGGAGGATCGGCGGCGCGAGGAGGAGCGTCTGGAGCGCGAGCAGGAGATCCGCCGGCGGGAGCAGGAGGCGATCTTCCGCGCCGCTTCGGCCTCGAAGGCCGGGGAGGAAGGGCGTCAGGCCCAGACGGTGCGCAAGACCGCCGCGGAGCGGGTCGGGCGGAACGACCCTTGCCCCTGCGGCTCGGGCAAGAAATACAAGAAGTGCTGCGGGGCGGGAGCGTAGCCGCTTCCGGAACGGACGCCGCGCGGGGCCGGGGGGCGCGGCGGTTGCGTTGGTCCGCGTCGGGCCCGATGTTGCCCCAAGGCGCCGCGGGGCGCCGCGCGAGGGAGGAGTTCCGTGTCGCTGTTCATCGAAGTCATCGAGTGGCGCGAGGAGACGGGGCAGGAGCTGGTTCACCGCTTCGAGCCGGGGGGCGAGATCAAGCTCGGCGCGCAGTTGGTCGTGACCGAGAACCAGTGGGCGATGTTCTTCAGGGACGGCCGCGCGCTCGACCTCTTCGAGACCGGCCGGCACGTCCTGAGCACCAAGAACATCCCGCTGCTGATCGAGCTGACGAAGCTCCCGTACGGCGGGACGAGCCCCTACCGCGCCGACGTCTACTTCGTCGCCAAGAAGACCTTCCTCGACCTCAAGTGGGGCACGCGGGATCCGGTCGTCTTCAAGGACCCGCAGTTCGACATGGTCCGGCTGCGCGCCCACGGCCGCTACGCGGTCAAGGTCGCCGAGCCGCGGCGGCTGGTCAACACGCTCGTCGGCACGCTCGGCCGCTTCACGACCGCCGACATCGAGGACTACCTGCGCGAGGTCGTCGTCGCCCGCCTCAACGACGCGCTGGGCGATCTGGCGATCCCGCTGCTCGAGCTGCCGCGGATGTACGACGAGGTGGCGGTCGAGCTGCGCGAGCGGGTCGCCGCCGACTTCGCGGGGCTGGGCCTCGAGCTGCAGAACCTCGTCGTCACGGCGATCACCCCGCCGGACGAGGTCTCCAAGGTCATCGACGAGCGCTCCGGCATGGCCGCGGTCGGCCTGCAGGGGAACTACCTCGCCTACAAGGCGGCGCGGGCGATGGGCGACGCGGCGCAGGGGGCGGGGGACGGCGCGGGCGCCGGCGCCGCGGCCGGCATGGGCGTCGGCGTCGGGGCCGGGCTCGGCATGGCCGTGCCGGGGATGATGCGCGAGGCGCTGGCCGCGGGGACGCGGCCCGGCGCGGCGGCGCCCGCTCCGGGCGGCGCGCCGGTTCCGCCGGTTC
>JAJFTU010000053.1 GCA_021372775.1 bacterium
GACGACGACCACCGCCGATCTCGTCGTCGACGTCTCCGGCCTCGTCGGTTCGAAGGTCGATCTCGCCGTCTACGTCGACGTCAACCAGAACGGCGTCGTCGACGCGGCGGACTACCTCGTCTACACCGTCGTCGTGACCGACAACGGCACGGCGGCGCCCAACGTTCCGGTCGACGAGAACAAGACCGCCGGCGCGGTGCGCGCGCGGCTGCGGATGTTCACGCCGCTCAACTTCCCGTACACCGCCGGCCGCTACGTCGTGCGCGCGACCGACGAAGGGAACGCGACCTACGCGGGCGCGGCGCTGACGATCACCGCCGCCGCCGAGGCGCAGAGCGTCCAAGGCCAAGTGACCGCCTCGGGCGGCGGATCGGTTCCGGGCGCCTTGGTGACGCTCTACCCGCTGAACGAGAAGTGCGCGGTCGCGTCCCCTTCGACGTTCGCCGACGCCTCGGGGAACTTCACGCTCCAGGTTCCCGCGTCGTTCGACGCCTGCGGCGGGCGCCTGCTGCTGGCCCTCAAGCCGGGCTACGTCACCTCGCAGTACGGCCAGCCGCTCCTGACCTTCCGCGGGACCGACGTCTACACCGGGCAGACTCCGACCGTCGCCGCCGCCGGCGTCAACGTCTCCGGCCATCTCTACTTCGACGGCACGACGACGCCGATCCCCGGCGCGCTGATCGTGGCGCAGCTCGAGGACGGCCCGCCGGCGATGGCCGTCGCCTTCACCGACAAGAGCGGGGCCTACACCATCCCGCTGGTCGCGGGCCAGTGGAGCGTCCTCGTCGGCAGCGACGAGCATCTCGCGCTCCAGGGCGCCGTGGCCAACGACCGCGCGGTGGAAGTGAACGTCTCCGGCTCCGCGGTCTCCGGCGTCGACTTGGTCGCCGAAACGCCGAACGCGACGATCTCCGGCACGGTCTCCGACGAGGGAACGCCGCTCGGCGCCGGCGTCGGCGTGACCGCCAAACTCGACGGCGACTGCGAGGGGACCGACTACTCGACGATCGTGCACACGACCGCCGGCGGGACCTTCACCCTCGGCGTCTACGTTCCCGCGTCCTGCTCCAACCAGACCACGATCCGCTACCACGTGCTCCCGGCCGATCCGGTCTTCGGCAAGGTCGTCGCCCAAGGGCGGGTCGAGCCGACCGCGGGCGGCTCGTACACCGCGCCGATCAACTACCTCGCGCCGACGCATTCCGTCTCCGGCGCGTTCGTCGACGCCAAGGGCGCGGCTCTCGCCGACCTCTGCCTGCGCGCCCACGCCACGGTGGACGACGTGGACTACGTCGCCTACGGCAAGGCCGGCTGCGACGGCGCCTACACGCTGCCCGCGATCGACGGCGCGTGGAGCGTGACGTCGAACGTCTCCCAGCTCGCCGCGATCTACCGCTCGCTCGACCAAACGACGGTCGAGCGCAACGTGACGGTCTCCGGCGCCGACGTCGAGGGGATGAACTTCGTCGTCGGCCGGTGGCTGTTCAAGCCGGCGATCACCGGCGTCGCGGCGATGGCGCCCAAGGCGGGCGGACAGGTGATGCTGCAGATCCAGGGCGTGCATTCGGCGACCGACGTGTCGATCGACGGGACGACCTACGCCGGCGCCGCGACGATCGTCCGCGTCGACCAAGGGAAGGCCGTCGTCGCCCTGCCGGCGGGGCTAGCCGCCGGGGCGCACCAGATCACGATCACCGACTCCTCGACCGGCCTGCCCTCCGACCCGGCCTGCTTCACGTCGAAGTCGCCCGCCTACGCACCGGTCTGCACGATCGGCGGCACGGTGAGGGACGCCGGAGGCGCCGCGCTGGCGAACGCCGCGGTCATCGTCTTCGACTCGACGGGGAACGCCCCGCTCTGGGGCGCCCTGACCAACGCCAGCGGCCAGTGGTCGGCCGGCATGCCGCAGAACACGAACTACGTCGTGATGTACCTCCCGCCGCAAGGAACCGCGCTCGCCCCCGCCAAGAGCGGCGTCGTCGCCTGCGCGACCGGCCTGACGCAACAGCTCGTCTCCGCCTACCGGGTCGGCGGCTACGTCAAGGACGCCAACGGAAACGGCGTCGCCGGCGTGACCGTCAACGCCAAGGGGGGCGGCCCGGGCGTCGCCGCGACGACCGACGAAGACGGCTACTACCTGCTGCCGCTGCGGGCGAGTTCCTGGACGATCAACTACCAGCCCCCGATCGGCGGCCGCTACCTCTACCCCGCCTCGCAGACGATCACGGCGAGCGGCGACACTCAGCTTCCGAACGTCGCGCTCGCCACGGGGAACCTCGTCGTCGGGCAGGTCGTCGGGATGGACGGCGCGCCGCGCGTCGAGCAGATCCTCGCCCACCAGCGCTCCGACGACGCGACGGTCGGCGGCACGGTCTCCGACTCGTGCGAAGGTCGGTTCGCGTTGGCCGTGACCAGCGGCGAGTACTCGCTCGAGCTGATCAACCAGCCGAACGACGGCGCCTCGGCGCGCGTCGAATGGGTGAACGCCTCGAACACCGACGTCGCGGCGGAGTTCCCCTTCCCCGCGGCGAGCGCCGCCCCGCTGCAGCTCGACGGCACGACGATGCGGATCACGGGCGACCTCGCGGCCGGGCTCAAGGCCGGCGGCGCGTTCCACTTCTTCGTCGAGAACATCCCGGCGACCGGCGCGCCGCAGTTCACGTTCTCGAACGGCCTCGGCGGCACGGTGGCCGCGACCGGCCTCGTCGTGGACCGCGCGCGCGGCCTCGTCGCGGGGACGGTCCCCGGGGGCGCCGCGAGCGGCCCGGCGACGTTCACCGTCGGCGCGGTTTCCGCCGCGCCGGTCCTCGCGAACGTCGTGCCCGGAGTGGCGCCGAGTCTGCCTTACACCTTCGCGGGCACCGTCCTCGACAGCGGCGGCAACCCCGTCCCCGGCACGGTGCTGATCCTGATGGAGCAGGATCCGGGCAATCCCGACTGCAACGCCAACCCCGCGCTCGTGTCGTTCGGCGTTTCCGACGCCTCCGGGAACTTCAGCCTGCGCTACACCGACGGCAACTTGATCCTGATGGGCCTGCCGCCGGTCGCGGCCAACATCCCCGCCGGCTACATCACGCAGGGGGACGCGAGCGGCGACATCAGCGGCATGACGCTGCAGCTCTTGGCCGGACAGACCTACACGATGCGCATCGTCCAAGGGTCGCCCGCGACGCCGGTTGCCAACGCGCGCGTCTCCCTCGACGGCAACATCTTCGACACGCGCCTCTCGGCGGCCGACGGCACGGTCTCGTTCCCGATCTGGGGCGGACAGGAAGTCGTCGTCCTTGGGCCGGCCAAGAGCCGCCTGACGGCCAGGTCCTTCGGCGTCGACGGCACCGGATCGGGCGCTCTCGGCGACATCGCGCTGGGGAACGCGATCTTCGTTTCCGGCCGCACGCTGGACAGCACGGGCGCTCCGCTCGGCGGCGCGCGCGCCCGCACGCATCAGGCCAACGGCGACACCGAGTACGGCGAGGCGTTCACGGGGCTGAACGGGATCTTCACCGTTCCCGCCGCGAACGGCGCCGCGTTCAACATCGAGCTCGATCCGAACCGCGACGATCTCGGCAGCGTGCAGGGCCAGCACGACGCCGCGGCGCACGACATCGTCTTCCATCCGTCCGGTCAGTTCGTCAAGGCGGGCTTCATCGCCGGCCACGTCCGCGCCTCCGAGAACGGCGCCGCGCTCGCGAACGTCGACGTCTCGGCGATGAACTCGACCGGGCCGGGCTCCTCGAACATCGGCTGGTCGCGGAGCTGCGCGGACGGCTACTACGTGATGAAGGTCGCGGCCGGCCGGGCGTTCGTCCAGACGTGGGACGAAAGCGGCGCGCGCGCCCAGGTCTGGGCGCCGGGCGTCTTCTGCAGCAACAACGCCCAGGCCGTGACGGTGACGGCGGGAGCGACGACGACCGTGGACATGTCGGCGCCGCTCAACGCCACGATCGGCGGAACGGCGCGGCTCTACCGCAGCGCCCTCTCCGGCATGACCGCCTGCGTTTCCGGCGGCGTCCTCGAAAGCGGCTGCACGCGCTGCACGAATTCGCCGACCGGCGCCGACGGCGTCTTCTCGATCAGCGTTCCGGCGGCGAACGGCTACCGCCTCGAGGCGTGGGGCAACGCCATGGACCGCTGCTACCCGCACAACGTCTGCCCCTCCTACGTTCCGGTGAACGCGCCGGCGTCGGGGCTGGTGATCAACTTCGGCGACGCGCCGGGCGAGGCGAGCTCCGCTTCCGTCCCGACGACTGTCGGCCGCTCGTCCGGGAACTTCGTCCTGACCTTCCCGACGCTCGCCAACGCCGACAGCTACAACGTCTACGCCGGCGCGCTCGGCACGTTCTTCAACCCGTCGTCGATGTCGGCGTGCCACTTGGCGAGCGGTTCCGCCGGCTTCGACGCGCCGGGGAGCGGCGCGGCGACGTACACCTTCGTCCCGCCGGCCGGGAACGCGGTCTGGTTCCTCGTCTCCGGCAGCAACATCATCGCCGAAGGGTCGCTCGGGACGGAGCAGCTCGGCGACGGCTCGACGCCCGAGCGCGACGCGGCGTTCTCCGCGTGGCGCTGCGGACCGACCCCCTGATCGACGGTTCTCCGTAGTTCGTCCGAGGCCCGCCGCCCACGCGGCGGGCCTTTTCATTCCCGCCGAGCGTCCCGCGGCCCTCCGTGCGTTCGTCGTCGCGCGACGGTGCTCCGTCGCGGACCTGGCGACACCTTGCGTCGTCGGACATCGCGCGATCTCGCGCCGCCCGGGCTTCGCGCGACTCGCGCCGACGATCGGCGCGCGACGTTGCACTGTCCGGACGCCGAGGGACGTTTCGGCCCGATCGGCGCGCGACGTTGCGCCGTCCCGACGCCGCGGGACGTTTCGCCGATCCGGTACGGGCGACGCGGATCTCGGGCGGGGGCGGTGCGGGGTCATCGCGGGGCGTCCTGCGGGGCGCGGGAGGCGAGGAGGCGTTCGTCGGCGTACCAGGGGGCGTCGGGGCCGTTGCCGAGGCGGAAGCGGAGGGCGTCGGGGGCGCGTCCGCGGACGCGGAGGAGGCCGCCGTGCTCGCCCTGCCGG
>JAJFTU010000054.1 GCA_021372775.1 bacterium
CGCGTCCGCAAGGCGGACGGCCGCGGCGCCGACGGCCGCCCCGACCAAGCCGACGCCGAGGCGCCGACGAACGACGGCGGCGACCGCGCCGAGCGCCCCGCAGATCACGAGATCGGCGCCCCACGCGGAGGCGGCGTCCGCGCGGCAAAGGAAGATCGCGGCGCAGATCGCCGACGCCGCGAGCCCGAGCGTCGTCCGGGGATGGAAGATCCCGAACCACGCCAGCTTCCCCGCCCAGCGCCCGAGGCGCGGGCTCTCCACCTCGTCCGTCGCGATCATCCCCGTCCCCCGCCGCGTCGGCTTCCGCGCAAGCCCGCGTCTTCGCGCGCCGCTCGTCGCCCCGCGTCTTCGCCGTGCGGCCGGCGCGCCGTTCGTCGTCCGCCGCGCGTCGGCCTGCGCGCCCGCGCGGGCCGGGCGCCGCGCGGCGCCTCAGTCCCCTTCCAGCACGACCATCGCCACCGCCGCCCCGCCGTCGTGCGAGAGCGAGAGGTGGATCCGCGTCACGCCCAGGTCCGCGGCGACGCGGGCCGCGCCCCCCGCGAGTTCGATCCGCGGAGCGCCCCCTTCGCGCCGCACTTCGATGTCCTTCCACGTCACGCCGCGCGCGATGCCGGTGCCGAACGCCTTGGCCGTCGCTTCCTTCGCCGCGAAGCGCGCCGCGACGTGCGGCGCCGCGTCGGCCTTCGCCGCGCAGTAGGCGCGCTCGCCGTCGGTCAGGATCCGCGTCAGGACGCGCTCGCCATGGCGTTCCAAGAGGCCGCGCATCCGCTCGATCTGCGCGATGTCCACCCCGATCCCGAGGATCACGTTCGCCTCCGTCTCTCCGCGGCCCCGCACGCCGAGGCCTCGTTTGCGAGGATACACGGCCGCGGGCCTTCCGGCGCAACTCGTTGCGGCACAATCGGTTGCGTCCGCAGAGATCCGAATTCCGCCGGATGCCGTGCTATAGTTGCGCCAGCGGGCCGCCCAGCCGCGGCCGCGGGAGGCGCGAACGCCCGTGGTCGGCTTCGAAACCTACTTCGAACGCTTGGGACCGCAGGGTCTGCGGCTCGTCGCGGCCGGACTGCTCGACGAGGCCGGCGCGGCGCTGCTTCTCGATCGTTCCGTCGAAGGTCTCTCGCCGGCCGAGCGCGGCCGCTTGGTCGTCGATCGGCTCGCCGAGGCGCCGGAGCGCGGCGCCGAGGCGCTGCGGCTCTTCGAGGCCGCGGCCGCCCTGCCCGAGATCGAGCCGGGCGGCGAGCGACGCGAGGAAGCCGCGGTGCGCGACGAACTCGCCGCGCTGCTGCGCGCCCCCGACCCATCCGCCGCGCGGCTGTTCCATCGCCTCGCCCGCGCGCCGCGCCCCGCCCTGCCGTCGGCCGAAATCCGCGCCGCGGCGGAGGTCCTCGCGGCGATGGTCCTCGGCGACGAGCAAGGGACCCGCCCGAAGTGGTTCGCCCGCTCCGCCTCCGACCGCGCCACGTCGCGCGAGCTCGAGCAGGAGCGGCGCGAGCTCGAGGCCCGCGTCCGCCAGCTCGAGACGACCAACCAACGGCTCGTCGAGCGCGCGGCCGATCTCGACCGGGAGCTGGCCGGCCGCGTGGACGAGGTCCGCGAGCTGCGCCTCGCCGAGCGCGCGGGCAAGGAGGAGCGCGCGCGGCTGGAGAAGGAGATCGCGCGGCTCGCCAAGCGGATCGAGGAGCAGAACGAGCGCCGCGCCCGCGAGCAGACGGGGGTGCTGACGACCGCGCTCCGCCGCCTGACGACCGAGCAGCGGCGCGCCGCGGCCCGGCTGGAGAAGCTGGCCCGCGCGCAGGCCGAGAAGCGCGACGTCTCGCGCGACCAGACGCGCCGCTTCGAGGAGCTGGCCGCGCTGGTCGAGCGGCTGGCCGACCAGCGGGACGAGGACGCCCGCGCCTTCGCCGCCGCGCAGGAGGCGACGCTCCGCTCGCTGGCCGCGCTCGGCGGCGCGGCGCCCGCGGCCCGCGCGCCGCGGCGCGCGGCCGAAGGGGAATCGCAGCGCGTCGCGCTGTTCGTCGACGTGCAGAACATGTTCTACGCGGCGCGCGAGAAGGGGGCGCGGCTCGACTTCGACGCGCTCCTTTCGGAAATCTCGGAAGGCCGGCGGCTCGTCCGCGCCGTGGCCTACGTCGTCGAGACGCGCGAGATCGACCAGAGCGCCTTCATCCACCTGCTGCAGGTGAAGAAGTACGAGGTCAAGCGGAAGACGCTGCGCATCCGCCCCGACGGCTCGATGAAGGGGAACTGGGACCTCGAGATCGCGCTCGACGCGCTGACGACCTCCGAGCACGTGGACGTCGTCGTGCTCGTCACCGGCGACGGCGACTTCGTCCCGCTCGTCCGCGAGCTCCGGCTGCACGGCAAGACGGTCGAGGTCTACGGCTTCCCGCGCAGCAGCGCCCCCGACCTGCGCGAGGCGGCCGACCGCTTCGTGGCGATCACGCGCCGCCTGCTCCGGCCGCTCGCGCCGGAACGGCGGCCGCGCCGCGAGGGCGCGCCGCGCGCCGACGAGGAGCCGTCCGCGACGTCGGCGGCGGAAGAGGCGTCGATCCCCGCCCCGCCGGACGTCGTGCCCTCGACGCCGGCCGCGTCGTAGTCCCGCGACGAGAGAGGGGTTCCGCGCGGCGCGATTCCGAGTTGCCGCGCGTCCTCGGCCAAGCCCGCGACGGCGAGCGGACGCAGCGACCTCGGCGCGCGGCATCGGCCAAGCCCGCGACGGCGAGCGGACGCAGCGGCGGCGAGCGGCCGCGCTAAGTGCGCAGCAACGAGTTGACGCCGCCGTACGGGTTGGGGATCGCGTCGCCGTTTTCCTGATCCGCGGTCCAGCGTTCCCCGTCGAGGAGGTAGCAGTACTGGTGCGTCTCGCCGCGCGGGAGGCGCAGCGTCGCCGACCAGACGCCGTCCTTGCGGCGCTTCATCGCCAGCGCGGCGCGGCTCCAGTCGTTGAACGTCCCGACGACGTGGATCGCCTGCACGTCGTCCCCCGCGCGCGCCTCGAACGTGACCGAGATCTTGGCGGGCGATCCCTTCACGTCGGTCAGCCTGAACATGCCGTCCTTCCTTCGCCGGACGCGGCCCGGCGCGCGAGAGCGTAGCGCAAGTGACGGCGGCCGCGCACGCCCCTTGCGCGCCGCGGGGAACGGGCCGCCGCAGCGCGTCCCCGCGCGGCCGGGACGCCGCCGGCGGAAAGATCCGCGGAACGGCGCCGCGCGCGACGCGTCAGCGGAAATCGCGCGAGGCGGGCGCCGGCCCCAGCGCGAACTTGGGCGCGAAGACCCGGTCGGCGATCAGGTGCGTCACCCCCTCCTGCGTCTCGAGCTTCCCGACGACGCCGAGCAGCGGGTTGGTCTTGACCT
>JAJFTU010000055.1 GCA_021372775.1 bacterium
CGCCCCGCGGGGCGACGACGCGGCGTCCGCCCCCGCGTCGCGCGAGGGCCCGAGGGTCCGGCGCGCGTCCGGCGCGCCGCTCGTCATTTCGGCTTGTTGCATACTGGCCATCTTACGCGCGCCGCCCCGCGGCCGCCGAAGGACCTCAGGCCATGACGCCACGCCTCGCTTCGCTCGTTTCGCGGCTTCAGGGCCGCCGTTCCGCGCGCGCCGCGTTCCCGGTTTCGCGGCTTGGGCGCCGGCCCGTCCCGCGCGCCGCGTTTCCCGTTTCGCTCGCCGCGGCCCTTTGCGCCGCGCTCTGCGCGTTCGGCGCCGCCCCGCCGACCGCCCCGCCGGTCGAGGCCGGCGCGGCCCTCGACGCCTACGAGCGCGGCGACTGCCGGGCGGCGGTCGCGGCCTTCGAGGCGCTGCCCGCCGACGGCGCGTGGAGCGCCGACGGGGCGCTGCAATATCGCTACGGCTGGTGCCTCGGCGCGCTCGGCCGGCCGGAGGCCGCGGAACGCCAGCGGCGCGCGGCGGAGCTGCTCGCGGCGGCGGCCGCGCGCCCCGGCGCGACGGTCGAGACGCCGTTCTATCTCGTGAACGCGCTCCAGAACTTCGGGCGGGCCGAGGAAGCGCGCCGCGAGGCGGCCGCGGCGGTCGAGCGGTACAAGAGCGGCGCGCTGCTGGTCCCCGCGGCCGAGCCGCAGGCTTGGTTCCAGCTCGGGAAGCTGTTCCGCGACGCCGGCGACGACCGCGGCGCCCTCGCCCCGTTCCGCCGCGCGCTCGACGCGGGCAAGGCGTCCGGCCGGCCGCTCCGCGCCGCCTACCTCCAGCGGATCCTCGCCGCGGCCGAGCAGGCGCGGGACGCCGAGCTGACGCGCGCCGCGGGCGAGGCGCTCGCCGCGAAGGATCCCGGCAACCCCGCGGCCGCGAACCGCGAGGCGCGGCTGCTGGCCGGCCAAGGGAAGCTCGCCGAAGCGCGCGCGGCGTTCGCGAAGCTGCAGGGGCGGCAGAACGACGCGGGGATGGACGCGCAGTACGCCGGCGTCTCGCTCGACCGCGTCCTCGAACTCGCCGAGTGGGGCGCAGCGCCGGCGACCAAGCTCGCCGACGGCCGCGAGGTCGCCGCGCTCGGCGAGGCCGAGCTGCGCAACGAGCTCGCCGCGCGGGCCCGCGAGGCGTGGGGGCTGATGAAGGGGCCGACGGTCGAGGTCCCGCGCCGCCGCGGTCCCGGCACCCGTCCCGCGCCGCCCGCGGCGACGCGCGAGGCGCTGCGCGCGCTGCAGGCCCGTTTCTGCGGCGCGCTGCTCGAGGCGGTCGTGCGCGGCGCGCCGCTGCAGCAGTGGGCGATCATCGACGGCTACCCGCAGCTCCTCCACCACCCGTGGGACGAGATCTACGTGCAGCAGGGCGCCGGCGACCGCAGCGAGCACGTCGTCCCGGCCGACTGACGCGGCCGCTTCGGGCGCGGACGAGTAGAGGACTCCGAGGCCAGGAAGGCGCGTCGTCTCGAAGGGTCGGGCGCGGACGGATCGAGGAGCCCGGCGTCGATGAGATCGCCGTCGTCGCGAAGGGTCAGGCGCGGACGAGGGCAACGACGCGGCGGCCGACCGCGAGCTGCGAGAGGGCCATCAGGCGCTGCGCGCGGCGGTCGGACGAGGCCCCCGCCCACGGCTCCCAGAGCACGATCGGCCAGGGGCGCGGCAGCTCGCGCTCCACGCGCTGCAGCAGCCGGGCCATGCCGACGAGCGGCAGCGGGCGGCCGCGCGAATCGTCGAGGACCGCGACGTCGGGCGGCCAGGACACGGCGTCGCAGCTCCGCGGCGCGCTCCAGAGCGATTCGTCGGCCAGCGCCGCCGAGGGCACGTCGAGCCGCTCGGCGAGGCGCTCGCCGAGCGCGCGCCGCTCGGCCTCCGCGCAGGCCTCTTCGGCCCGGCGGTCGTCGTCGGCGTGAAGTTCCATCTGCGTCAGGCGTTCGGCGAGGCGCAGCGGATCGTCCCCGCCCGCGCCGCGGGCGAGGCGCCGCGCGTCTTCCTCGACGGCGGCGGAGAGCAGCTCGGCCCGGCGCGCCCGGGCGAGGACCTCGGCGAGATCCTCGGCCAGCGTCGCCGCGGCGACGGTCTCGTAGCCGAAGCCGCCCGCCCCGAGCGCGGCGAGGAGCGCCGAGGTGGCGGCCATCCCGCCGCCGAGCCCGGCGGCCGAAGCGACCGCGGCCCCGACGAGCGCGGCCCCGCCGGCGGCGGCGAAGACCGTCCCCGCGCGGCGGCGCTGCGCGATTTCGTCCTGCACCAGCGCGGCGAGCCGCTCGAACTTGCGCCGCTCGTCGCCGAGCGCCCGGCGGCGGCGCGGATAGGCCTCGAGCCGGTTCACGCCGGCGTCGCCGAGCTTGGCGCGGGCCTCGCCGAGGCTCCCGCCGCGCGCCGGCGCCGCGGGACGTCCGGGGATCGGCGGCGTCGTCTGGCCGGCCAGCGTCTCGGAGGGGACGCGCGCCGGCAGCGGCCAGTCGGCGGCGCGGACGAGCGTCAGGTCGGCCTGCCCGCGGCGCGCCTCGACCACGGCGCGGTTGGAGGAGGCGGAGCGGTCGAGCGCCTCGAGCAGCGCGGCGGCGAGGCTCGCGCCGTGCTCCCGCGCGGGGATCAACAGCGGCTCGGCGCCGTCGGGATCGAGGTGCAGCTCCCCCTTGGCGGAGGGGAGCGACCAGCGGAGCACGGCCCCGCCGAACTCGCGCCCGACGCGCGGAGCGGCGTCCATCGCCGGCCTTTCGCCGGACATGAACGGGGGGCGGATTGTTCCTTCGACGCCGACGTACATCGCTTTCGCTCGTCTCCGCTGCCAAAGATAGGCGCGCCGCCGCGCGACGCCAGCGCTCGTTGCCCCGCGGCCGCCGCGGGTGCTAACGTCCGCGGTCCATGAGTCCCAAAGACGCCCACGGCATCGGCGGCCTGCCGCCGGCCAACGAGATGACCCCGATGTTCCGGCAGTGGGCGGACGCCAAGCGCCGCTGCCCGGACGCCGTGCTCTTTTTCCGCATGGGCGACTTCTACGAGATGTTCTTCGACGACGCCGTCCTCGCGGCGCCGATCCTCGAGATCGCCCTCACCGCGCGCGGCAAGGGGACGGCGACCGCGGCCCCGATGTGCGGCGTGCCGCACCACGCCGTGGACGCCTACGTCGCGAAGCTAGTCGAGCGCGGCCACCGCGTGGCGATCTGCGAGCAGATGGAGGACCCGCGCAAGACGAAGGGGATGGTCCGCCGCGACATCATCCGCGTCGTCAGCCCGGGGACGCTGACCGACCCGACCCGCCTCGACCCCGGCGCGGGGAACTTCCTCGCCTCGGTCTCCGGACGCGGCCCGTACGGCGTCGCCCTCTGCGACCTCTCGACCGGCGAGCTGGTCCTCGCCGCCGCGGCCGACGCCGCGGAGCTCGCCGACGTCCTCTCCCGCTACGACGCCCGCGAGGCGCTCGCGCCGGAGAGCGCCGCCGCGGAGCTGCGTGAGCTGCTGCCGGAGATCCACGGCGCGCGGCCGCTCGTCACCGCGGCGCGCGACGACCGCTTCGAGCCGGCCGGCGCGCGGGAGCGGCTGCTCGCCGCGCTGCGCGTCGCCTCCCTCGCCGGCTTCGGCTGCCCCGACGACCATCCGGCGATCCCCGCCGCCGCGGCGGTCCTCGCGCACCTCGCGGAGACGCAGCGGACCGACGCCGCGCACCTCGACCGGCTGCGCGTCGAGAACCCCGTCCGCACGCTGCAGCTCGACCAGGCGACCCGCCGCAACCTCGAGATCGTCGCCAACCTGCGCGACGGCGGGCGGCGCGCGACGCTGCTCGAGGTGCTCGACCGCACGAAGACGCCGCTCGGCGCGCGACGCCTCCGCGCCTGGCTGCTCGAGCCGCTGGCCGAGGCCGCGCCGCTCAACGAACGGCTCGGCCTGGTGGACGACTTCTTCCAGCGCGCCGAGCTGCGGCGCGCGGCGCGCGAGGCGCTTTCGCGCGTGCGCGACGTCGAGCGGCTCCTCTCCCGCTGCGCGCTCGGCGCGGCGACGCCCCACGACGCGCTGGCCCTGCTGCGCTCGCTCGAGGCGGTTCCCGACGTGCGCCGCGCCGTCGAGCCGCTGACCTCCGCCGGCGCGGAGCGGCTGCTCGGCCAGCTCGACCCGCTCGAGGAGCTGACGTCGCTGCTCGCGCGGGCGATCGCCGACGAGCCGTCGTCGTCGGTCGGCGACGGACGCGCGCTGCGGGCCGGCTACGACGCGGCGCTCGACGAGGCGCGCGACCTAACGCGCGGCGGCCGGCGCCGGATCGCGGAGATCGAGGAGCGCGAGCGCCTGCGGACCGGCATCGCCAACCTCAAGGTCGG
Organism: bacterium; assembly: GCA_021372775.1. NCBI lineage: Bacteria > bacterium. The sequence continues at coordinate 4,340 of JAJFTU010000055.1, forward strand.
CTACAACCGCGTCTTCGGCTACTACATCGAGGTCAGCAAGGCGAACGTCGCCAAGGCGCCGGACGACTGGGAGCGGCGCCAGACGGTCGCCACCGGCGAGCGCTACGTCACCCCCGAAATCCGCGAGCTGGAGACGAAGATCCTCGCCGCGGAAGAGAAGCTGGCCGAGCGGGAGCAGGAGCTGTTCGACCAACTGCTCGCCGAGGTCGCCGGGCGCGCCGGAAGGCTGCGCGGCCTCGCCGCGGCGCTGGCGGAAGTGGACGCGACGGCGGGCCTCGCCGAGGCGGCGGCGCTCGAAGGGTACGTGCGGCCGCAAATCGACGACGGGGACGCGCTGGAGATCGAGGACGGGCGCCATCCGGTCGTGGAGCGGCTGCTCCCGCCGGGGCGGTTCGTCCCCAACGACTGCAAGCTCGACGAAGGGCGGCGGATCCTCGTCGTCACCGGCCCGAACATGGGCGGCAAGAGCACGTTCCTGCGCCAGACGGCGTTGATCGTCCTGATGGCCCAGAGCGGCTCGTTCGTGCCGGCGCGCGCGGCGCGGATCGGGCTGATCGACCGGATCTTCTGCCGCGTCGGCGCGTCGGACAATCTCGCCGGCGGCGAATCGACGTTCATGGTCGAGATGACCGAGACGGCGAACATCCTCCACAACGCGACGCCGAAGAGCCTCGTCGTGCTCGACGAGATCGGCCGGGGCACGGCGACGTGGGACGGGATGGCGATCGCCTGGGCCGTCGTCGAGGCGCTGCACGACGATCCGCGCCTCGCGCCGAAGGCCCTCTTCGCCACGCACTACCACGAGCTCACCGAGCTGCAGGCGACGCTGCCCCGCCTCGCCAACGCGCACATCGCGGTGCGCGAACGCGGGCACGAGGTCGTCTTCCTCCACCGGATCGAGCCCGGCCCGTCCGACCGCTCCTACGGGATCCACGTCGCGCGCCTCGCCGGGCTGCCGGACAAGGTCGTGGCGCGGGCGCGGGAGATCCTCGACCGCCTCGTCGTCCAGCACGCCGCGCCGACGGCGGCCGAGCGTCCCGGCGCGCCGCTGCAGCTCGCGCTCTTCGAGCCGGAGCGGCCGGAGCGCGACCCGGCGGAAGACGAAGTCCTCGCCCGCCTGCGGGGCCTCGATCCCGACGACATCACGCCGCGCCGCGCGCACGAGCTGCTGCGCGAGCTGAAGGAACGCCTCCAACCCTAGCGGCAAACCGAGCGGGTTCGGTCAGAGGGCGACGGCGCGCGCGGCGAGACGCTCGGCGAGGCGGTCGAGCGGCGCCGTCTCGTCCGACAGCCCCGCCGCGACGACCACCTGCGGCATCCCGTAGACGACGCAGGTCTCCTCCGACTGCGTGATGCAGTGGCAGTCGCGGCGCTTGAGCGCCCGCACGCCGGCCAGCCCGTCTGCCCCCATCCCGGTCATCACGACCGCCAGGACGCCGCGCGCCGAGGGGTACTCGGCCAGCGAACGGAACAGCACGTCGGCCGCCGGGCGGCAGCTGTTCTCCGGCGGCGTGTCCACGAGCGCGACCGTCGGGCGTCCCTGCGCCTCCCGCACCGTCATGTGCCGTCCGCCGGGGGCGATGTAGACCACGCCGGGCGTCACCGCGTCCCCCTCCGCCCCCTCGACGACGCGCAGCGGCGAGAGGCCGTCGAGCCGCGCGGCGAGGCTCGCGGTGAAGACCGGCGGCATGTGCTGGACGACCAGCACCGGCAGCGGGAAGTCCCCCGGGATCTTGGGGATGAACTTCGCCAACGCCTCCGGCCCGCCGGTGGAGACGGCGACCGCGGCCGCCCAGAAGCGCGACGGCCGCCAGACCGTCCCGCCCGGCGCGGGAACGAGCGCCCGCCCCGCCGGCGGACGGACCGCGGGGCGCACGCGCGCCCGCGCCGCCGCGGCGCCGAGGATCGGGGCGAGCGCCGCCCGCGCCTCATCGAGGGCGGTCGCCGGATCGCGCGAGACCGGACGGGCCGCCGCCTCGGCGCCGCCGAGGCGCAGCGCCCGCCGCAGCTCGTCGCCGTCCGGCGCGGCGGTCGCCCCGACGACGACGATCGTCGCCGACGGAACCCGCGCCGCGATCCACCCCAGCGCGCTCGGCCCCGCTTCCCGCAGCAGGTCGACGTCCACGAGCACGACGTCCGCGGGACGGTTCTCCAGCCGCCGCAGCGCCAGCCCCAGCGCCGACGAGATCTCGACCGCCGACACGACGGGCGACGAGCGCGCCGCCTCGGCCAAGGCGCCGCGGCGGAACGCGCTGGTGTCGAGCACGAGGACGGAGAGGCCCACGACGCGAATTTAGCAGCGCGGAGGGCGAAAAGGCGCGTTTCGGACGGAAGAGTGGAACGACCCGCCGACGGCGGCGGACCGCGGCGCGGACGGCGGACGGTCAGCCGGCCGCGACCCCCTGTCCGGCGACGCGCTTGACCATCCGCAGCTCCATCCCGGTGTCGAGATGGCGGAAGCTGACCTCGTCCACGAGGCTGCGGATCAGAAACAGCCCGCGCCCGGAGGCGTTGAGGATGTTCTCCGGCGCGCACGGATCGGGGGTGGCGTCGGGGTCGAACCCCGGGCCGCGGTCGAGAATCGAGACGGCCACCGCCGCGGACGGCTCGATGTCGAACGCGAGCTCGACGGGCTGCTGCGCCTGCAGCCCGTGGGCGTGCTTCATCGCGTTCGCCGCCCCTTCGCGGACCGCCAAGCCGAAGTCGAGCCGCGCGTCCTCTTCGAACCCCGCCAGACGGGCCGATTCCTCCGCCGCGCCTTGGATCATGTCCAAGAGCTCGAGCCGGCTGGGCACGGACAGCGATATGCGGCTGGCGTCTGTCATCGGCTGGTCTCGTAGCAAACTTTAAGCGCCGGGCCCGAAAACGGTCAACTCGGGCGGCGACCGTTAGTACCCCAAAAGGATGCCGCCCAGAGCGACTTCGGGCTGTTCCCACTTCTCGCCCTCGATGCGTCCGAGGACTTGGCCGTCCCGCCGAACGATGGCCACCGGAACGGCCTGGACGTTGGCGCGCTTCGCGTCGTCGTCGAACCCCGCGGTCCCCGGCACGCCGTGGAAGCGGAAGACGATTCCCTTGCCGTGCAGCGACTGGGCGACCTTGAGCAGACGCGGGACGAAGTGCTCGCAGTGGGGGCACCAGGTGCCGAAGTAGACGACGACCTCGGCCTTGCCGGGGAGCGACTCGAGCATCCGCATCGCGCCGATCTGCGGCGCGTAGGCCGCGGCGTTGCGCCGGTACTCGGGCATGTAGGCCAGCAGCCGCTCGGGCGTGGCGTCGCCCAGCAGCGGATCGCGCGGCTCGACGGCGGCCCGCGCGGCGCCGAGCGTGAATTTCAGCTTGGCCCCGTCGATCTCCAGCGAAGGGCCGGCGTCGGTCCCGGAGCGACGCACCAGCGCGGCTTCCGGATCGGACGGATCGGCGACGATGTCGGCGGGGGCGAGCGCCACGACCCGCTTCTCCCCGGCGATGATCATCACCGGCCGGGAGAGCGCCGGCGTGACCACGAGCAGCCGCGGGACGCCCTGGCCGCCCCAGAAGAGGCGGGCGTCGGGCTCGACCTTGCCGTTGACGCGGAGTTGGAAGTGGCCGGCGAGGAGGAAGCGGCCCTCGTCCACGGCGCCGGCCGCCTGCGCCCCGAAGGTGGCGGCGAGGGCGGCGACGACGGCGATCAGCGTGCGCATCATGGCGTCCGTCCAGCGGCCAGCGCTTCCAGCGCGGCCTTGTCGGGAATCTCGTTCCAAACCCGCACGATCGCCCGTTTCTCGACGAGGGCGGCGCGGGGCAGGCGGCGGTAGTACGACTTCAGCGCCATGTAGGGGGCGCTCTTCACTTCGAAAGCGGGCCCGGCGGAGAACGTGAACTCGAACGCCGCCGCGGCGTCGTCCTCGGCGAGGCCGTAGACGGCGCAGGCGGCGCCCGGCTTGAGCGCCAGCGCCTCGTTGATCCGCGGGACGGCGGCCTTCGTCGCCGCGTCGCGGCGGTCGATCAGCAGCACCAGCGCCCGGCGGCCGTCCTTCAGCTCGGGGACGACCTGGTCGAGTTGGATGTCGGCGACCTGCGCCCCGACCTTGAGGCGGGTCGCCCAGTCGTCCACCGGCAGCGCCGGGGCGGCGAGGGCCAGCGCCACCCCCGCCGCGCCCCCCGCGAAGCCGCACGCCCAGCGCCCCAAGGTCGCCCGCCCCTTGGCCCCGAGCCACGCGGCGAGCGAGAGGACGAAGAAGCCGAGGTCCTGCAGCGCGGCCTCGCCGGGACCGCGCACGACGAGATTGCCGAAGCAGCCGCAGGAGGCGGCCTCCTTGGTCGGGCTGAAGAACTCGTGGATCGTGAGGACGCAGAACGCGCCCATCAGCAGCGAACCGACGAGCAGGACGAGGCGATGGCGCAGGCCGCAGAGATAGGCGAGGGCGAGGCCGGCCTCGAGCGCGACGACGGCGACGATCAGCGGCGTCGCGAACCCCGCGGGAAGAACGCCCTTGCGCGCGTAGAGCGCGCCGATCCCGGCCGGATCGAGCGCCTTCCCCCACGCCGAGTAAAGCAGCACGAGCCCCAGGAGAAACGCGGCGACGCGTCCGACGCGTCCCGCCCATGCGGGTCCGCGCCCTCCCTCGGGCCTCGCGGCGGCCGGCTGCGAAATCGTCATGTTTGCAGCATAGCGGCCGCGGGCCGCGCCGCAAACCGCCTCCCGCGCCCGTCGGCGCCCCGAGGCGCGCGGACGGCCCCGACCGCGCGCCCCGCCGCGGTCGAGCGCGCGGGAGGCGACCGGCGCCGCTCACGCCCCGCCGCGGTCGAGTGCGCGGTAGGCGACCGCCTCGGCGACCTGCGGGGCGTCCACGTCGGCCCGTCCGGCGAGGTCGGCGAGGGTGCGGGCGACCTTGAGCACGCGGTCGTGGGCCCGCGCCGACAGCCGCAGGAGGTTCATCGCCCGCTCGAGATCCGCCTTGGCCCGCGGCGTGAGGGCGGCGGCCTCCGCCAGGCGCCGCACCGGCAAATGCGCGTTGTAGACGACGCCGAAACGGCCGTTCCGCGCCTCCTGCACCGCGCGCGCGGCGACGACCCGCGCCCGCACGGCGGCCGACGACTCGCCCGGCGCCTCGCGCGCCAACTCGGCGCCGGAGAGCGCGGGGACCTCGACGTGGATGTCGATCCGGTCGAGCAGCGGCCCCGAGATCCGCCCCTGGTAGCGGTCCACCATCGACGGCGTGCAGCGGCACTCGCGCGCGCGGCTCCCGCGCCAGCCGCAGGGACAAGGGTTCATCGCCCCGACGAGGACGAAGCGGGCCGGAAAGCGGGCGCGGCCGAGCGCCCGCACCACGGCGATCTGCCCGTCCTCCAGCGGCTGCCGCAGCATCTCCAGCACGGCGCGCGGGAACTCCGGCAGCTCGTCGAGAAAGAGCACGCCGTGCGCGGCGAGCGCGATCTCGCCGGGGCGCGGCGGCGAGCCTCCGCCGACCAGCCCCGCGCCGGAGACGCTGTGGTGCGGGGCGCGGAACGGCCGCTCGCGCACGAGCCCGCCGCCGGCGGCGACGAGCCCCGCCGCGGAGTGGACCCGCGTCACGTCGAGCGCCTCGGCGCGGTCGAGCGGCGGGAGGATCGTCGCGAGGCGGCGCGCGAGCAGCGTCTTCCCCGAGCCGGGCGGGCCGATGAGCAGCACGTTGTGGCTTCCCGCGGCCGCGACCTCCAGCGCGCGCCGCGCCGACTTCTGGCCCTTGACCTCCGCGAAGTCGCAGTCCGCGCGCGGCAGAGGCGGCGGCGGCGCGGTCCACGGGGCGAGCGCCGCGCGCTTGCCGGAGAGAGCGTCCACCGCGTCGCGCAGGGTGGCGACGGCGAGGACTTCGAGCCCGTCCACCTCCGCCGCCTCGCGCGCGGCCTCGGGCGGGACGAGGAGCGCGCGGAAGCCGGCCGCGCGGACGGCGATCGCCGCCGAGAGCGTGCCGCGCGCCGGGCGCAGCGAGCCGTCGAGGCCGACCTCGCCGTAGGCGGCGGTCGCGGCGAGCGGCGCGACGAGCGCGGGGAGCTTGAGGGCGGCCACGGCGAGGCACATCGGCAGGTCGAGCCCCACGCCGGTCTTCGGGACGTCGGCCGGCGCGAGGTTGATCACCAGCGCCGCGAGTTCGCTGTCCTCGGCGTTCCAGAGCGCGGCGCGCTGGAGCGCGATGCGCATCCGCTCCCGCGCCTCGCGCACGGCCCCTTCCGCTTGGCCGACGATCGCCGCGCGCGGCTCGCCGCGGGCCCGCGCGGCCTCGACCTCGACGACGAGCGCGTCCACGCCGAAGAGGCCGGCGCCGAAGGCCCGGCCGACCGGCTGCTCCGCCTCCCGCCTCGTCCGCGCCGCCGTCTCCTCGTCGCGACGTTCCGCCTCGCCGCGACCGCTCCCCGCGTCGGAACGTTCCGCCTCGCCGCCGCGGCGCGCCGCGGCGCGCGTCGCGCCCGTCTCCCGATCCTCCTCCGCGCGCATGCCCCCTCCGCTCCGCAACGTACGACGCCGCGCCGCGCGGCCGCGCCCCGTCGCCTCCGCGCCGTTGCGCGGGCGGGATATACGCACCCCTTGGGGCTATATTTCCGGGGGGCTCGACCTTCCCGGCCGCCCCTGCGGAGACCAGCGCCATGGCGACCGACGCGCGTCCGTTCACGTTCGACGACGAGCTCGCCGCGCGGCGCCTCGAAGAGCCGCACGCCGGCACGGTCCTCCCCACGCGCGAGACGGCGAAGATGCGCGACGAGGCGGTCCGCGCCGACGAGCGCGACGTCCGCGGCCGATGAGCGACGCGCGGATCGAGCGGGACTTCCTCGGCGAGGTCGAGGTGCCGCAGGACGCGCTCCACGGCGTCCACGCGGCGCGCGCGCGGGAGAACTTCCCGCTCGCCCTGCGCCCGCCGAAGCCGGAGCTGATCCACGCCTTCGGCGCCGTCAAGCAGGCCTGCGCGCGGACCAACCGCCTGATCGGCGCCCTCGACGCCGAGCGCGCCGCGGCGATCGAGCGCGCCGCGGCCGAGATGGCCGAAGGGCGGCTCGACGACGCGGTGATCGTGGACGCGCTGGCCGGCGGCGCCGGCACGTCGCTCAACATGAACGTGAACGAGGTCCTCGCCAACCGCGCGCTGCAGCTCCTCGGCGCGGCGCCCGGCGACTACGCGCGGATCTCGCCGCTCGACCACGTCAACCTGCACCAGTCCACCAACGACACCTTCCCCACCGCGCTGCGCCTCGCCGCGATCGGCGGCTGCCGCGCCCTCGAGGCGGAGGTGCTCGCGCTGCAGGAGGCGTTCCAGCGCAAGGAACGCGCCTTCGCCGGAGTCGTGAAGGTCGGCCGCACGGAGATGCAGGACGCCGTGCTGCTGACGCTGGGGCGCGAGATGTCGGCCGCGGCCGAGGCGCTCGGGCGCGACCGCTGGCGGATCTACAAGTGCGAGGAGCGGCTGCGGGTCGTGAACCTCGGCGGGACCGCCGTCGGCACCGGCCTCGGCGCGCCGCGCGCCTACATCTTCCGCGTCGTGGACGAGCTGCGCGGGCTGACGGGCGTCGGCTTCGCGCGGGCCGAGAACCTCGTCGAGGCGACGGCCAACGCCGACGTCTTCGTCGAGGTCTCGGGGCTGCTCAAGGCGTTCGCCGCCACGCTGGTCAAGATCTGCGGCGACCTGCGGCTCCTCTCCTCGGGGCCGGAGGCGGGGCTCGGCGAACTGCGCCTGCCGCCGCGCCAGGCCGGCTCGTCGATCATGCCGGGGAAGGTCAACCCGGTGATCCCCGAGGCGGCGACGCAGGCCGCGCTGCTCGCGATGGGCCTCGACGGCGTCATCGCCCACGCCGCGGCGCTCGGCTCGCTGGAGCTCAACCCGTTCCTGCCGCTGATCGCCGACGCGCTGCTCGAGTCGTGCGGCCTGCTGACGCGCGCCGCGCGGACGCTCCGCGAGCGTTGCGTCGAGGGGCTCGAGGCGGACGAGGCGCGCTGCCGCGCGCACGTCGCCGCCTCCACCGCCGCCGCGACCGCGCTCGTGCCGCTCCTCGGCTACGAGGGCGCGGCCAAGGTCGCGCGCCGCGCCGCCGAGACCGGCGTCGCGGTCCGCGAGGCGGCGATCGCGCTCGGCGCGGTCACGGCCGAGCAGTTCGACGAACTGACCTCTCCCGAGGCGGTCTGCCGCCTCGGCTCGCCCAACGGAACGAAGCGTGATGCGTAGCGCCCCCCGCGCCCTGCGGCTGCACATCGGATTCTTCGGCCGCCGCAACGTCGGCAAGTCCTCGCTGCTGAACGCGCTGACGCGCCAGCAGGTCTCGATCGTCTCCCCGCACGCCGGCACGACCACCGATCCGGTGGAGAAGCCGATGGAGCTGCTGCCGCTCGGCCCGGTCCTCTTCGTGGACACCGCGGGGATCGACGACGAGGGCGCGCTGGGCGAGCTGCGGATCGAGAAGACGCGCCGCGCGCTGGAGCGGATCGACGTCGGCGTCGTCGTCGCCGCGGCGGGCGAGTGGGGCGGGTTCGAGGAAGGGCTGCTCGACGAGCTGGAGCGCCGCGGGGCCGCGGCGGTGGTCGTCGTCAACAAGACCGACCTCGGCGCGCCGGGCGAGGACGTGCGGGCGCGGCTCGCCGCGCGGAACGTGCCGCTCGTCGCCGCCGCGGCGACGCGGGGCGAAGGGATCGCCGAGCTGCGCCAGGCGCTGATCGCCGCCGCGCCGCAGGACTACTTCGACCAACGCCGCCTCGTCGCCGACCTCGTGCCGCCGGGCGGGCTCGCCGTCCTCGTCGTGCCGATCGACAAGGAAGCGCCGAAGGGGCGGCTGATCCTGCCGCAGACGATGGCCATCCGCGACCTGCTCGACGGGGACGCTATGGCCGTCGTCGTCAAGGAGCGCGAGCTGCGCGCCGCGCTCGCGCGGCTCGCCGCGCCGCCGGACCTCGTCGTCACCGACTCGCAGGCGTTCCTCAAGGTCGCCGCCGACGTGCCGGACGCCGTGCCGCTGACGTCGTTCTCGATCCTGATGTCCCGCTTCCAGGGGGACCTCGTCGAGCAGGTGCGCGGCGCGCTGGGGATCGAGAGGCTGCGCGGCGGCGACGCGGTGCTGATGGCCGAGGCCTGCGCGCACCATCCGATCGGCGAGGACATCGGCCGGGTGAAGATCCCGCGCTGGCTGACGCAGTACGTCGGCGCGAAGCTGGAGTTCGTCCACGTCCAGGGGCGCGACTTCCCCGACGACCTCTCGCCGTACAAGCTCGTCGTCCACTGCGGCAACTGCGTCGGCAACCGGCGCGAGATGCTCTCGCGCATCGCCCGCTGCCGCGAGGCCGGCGTGCCGATCACCAACTACGGCCTGACGATCGCCTACTCGCTGGGGATCTTCGAGCGCGCCCTCGGGCCGTTCCCCGCGGCGCGCGAGGCGTTCCGCGGGGCGTCGCGATGACGCGCGGCGAGATCCTCTCCCGGCTGACGGAGCGCGATCCGCGGCGGCTCGAGGCGCTGTGGGCCGAGGCCGACGCGACGCGGCGCGCGCGGGTCGGCGACGACGTCCACCTGCGCGGCCTCGCCGAGATCTCGAACTACTGCGTGCGCGGCTGCCTCTACTGCGGCCTGCGCGCCGGCGCCGGCGGCCCGGAGCGGTACCGGCTGACGCGCGACGAGATCCTCGAGTGCGCGGCGGCGGCGAAGGCGCTCGGCTACGGCACGCTCGTCATGCAGTCGGGCGAGGATCCGGGGCTGTCGCGGGAGTTCGTCGCCGACGTCGTGCGCGAGATCAAGGGGCGCTTCGGCCTCGCCGTCACGCTGAGCCTCGGCGAGCGGAGCCACGAGGACACGCTCGCCTGGCGCGAGGCGGGCGCCGACCGCTACCTGCTGCGCTTCGAGACCTCCGACCCCGAGCTCTACGCGGCGGTCCACCCCGATCTCCCGGGGAAGGTCTCCGACCGCGTCGCCCAACTGCTGCGGCTCCGCGCGCAGGGGTACGAGATCGGCTCCGGCGTGATGGTCGGGCTGCCGGGACAGACGTGGGAGATCCTCGCCGGCGACATCGCGCTCTTC
>JAJFTU010000056.1 GCA_021372775.1 bacterium
GCAGGCGGACCGCGTTGCCGTCGAGGTCGTACTCGACGTCCTGCGCGGCGCGCGGCGCGCCGTTGTCCATGATGGCGTTGCCGGAGCCGTCGTAGAGGGCGCGCGCGGCGATCCGGTTCCGGTTCGGGGAGCCGTCGCCCGTGGGCGTCGTTCCCGGCGCCGCCCCCGGCTCGAAGGCGAGCGCGAACGCCTCCGTCGTCCCCCGCCCTGCCGGCGAAAGGATCGTCCGCCGGGTCTCATGTTCCCGAACGGATCGTACGCGTCGAATGTGCAGGTCCCCTCGATCGCCGCATCCCCCTCGCGGCGACGACACGCGCCTCGACCGCCCGCGCCGCGAGACGGAGTCTCGCCCGCGCGGGGATCGCGAGTCAACCGAGCGGCGTGGCCCGCGCCGCTGCGAGGCGCTCGGAGAATTCAATCTGCGGAAGCGACGTTACGCGCCATCTCACGGCGTGCCCATCTCCCTTCGGACATCAATGGGGACCTCCTGGAATTCCGACGAAGACAGCAGGTCGAACAGGACTGCGAACTGTCGATTTCTGGCTGCCATATCGTAAACAACGAAAGCCGTGCGCCGACCGTCCACGGCCGCGCACACGAAGTACACCGCGCCGTCCAACACCGCCGGGTTGATCAGAGAGCCGACAGCCTCGCCGGTCGCTTGGCGCCATTTCGCCTTCAGGGTTGCCCACTCGCGGTCAGGCATGACGCGCCGGCGGAAACGTCCGGGTGCCGGGCCGGTCGAGACCTCCTCGGCCCCGTTCCGCCCTTGGATGAACCAGACCGACTTGTACCCCCCGCCGGGGGCGCACCCGATCTGGAGCCCGATCACGGCTTTGACGTCGGGCTGACGAAGCCTGTCGTTCAGCTCGGCAAAAGCAGGATCGCGCCGCCACGCCGCCTGGCACCCCTGCAGATACGCAACGAACGAAGCGGGCGCCGATGGAGCGAGACCGAGGCCCGCGACCGAGCGGTCGATGTCGAAAGAGCACACGGACGTCGGCGAAGGGGTCTTGCACCCCGCCAAAGCCGTCAAGAGGAACACGACGGCCGCTAGGCGCTTCATCTCTCCTCCCGGCCCTTCGGCAGCGGCGGAATCTCTGGGACCTTTGTCGGCTCCGGAACTGGCTGCTGAACATAGGTCGTCTTGGGGTCTTGGGGATTCGTCAGGTTCTGCATCTGCACTGCCTTCACTTCCGTCGCGGCCGGCTCCCCAGGCTTGGCGGCATTGGTCTCTAGAGTGCCTGTGTCCATGTCTTCCATGTGAGAGATCATATGTGCCGCGAGTTCAACCGGACTGTCGTACCGTCCGTCAGCATCAACGTAGCCGTCTTCGTTGAACTCGAAGGAGGAACCGGTTCCCGTGCCGTCCTTCGCCCTGCTGTCATTGAGGGGAACTCCATGCTCGGACTCACCCGGCCGGATCCAGTGGATGTTGGGCGAGTGAATGAGTCTGTCGAGCGCAAGTTGCAGTCGGCCGGACCTGTCTGCCTTCGCGGCCATGTCAAGCGTGGTCCACATCGATGCAATGAAGATCGCGTCCGTTCCACGGGGAAACCTGATTTCTCTTCCGTTCGGATCAACGCCGCTAACCGGACCGTTCCTTACATACGCATACAAGTTCCACGACTGCGGATTCTCCGGCTGGACGTCGAACCCCGGATCGACGCTCAGGAACCGCCCCATCGACGCGGGGTAGTACCGCGCGAGCATGTAGTCCAGCCCGGTCTCCTCGTCCCGTTCGTGGCCCGTGAACTTCTTCCGGCTCGAGGAGGCGACCGGCCCCATCTCGCCGCCGAACGGGTAGTAGTCGTGCGCGTCGGCGAGCGCCCCCGCCGCGTCCGTCGCGACGCGCAGGCTGCCGAGGTGGTCGCGGTGGTGGAACGTGACCTTCGGCAGCGTCCCCATCGACGTGGTCCACGTCCGCTCGGCGACGACCTGCCCCAGCGCGTGCACGTATTCGCGCGAGAGCGTCGGTCCCGCCCCGCCGCGCGCGACGACGTACTCGGCGAGCGGCCGGCCCTGCGCGTCGCGCAGCGTCAGCGTCGCCTTCCCGTCCGCGCCCGCGCGCAGCCAGCGGAAGCCGTCCGCCGCGTAGCGGTAGGTCTCGGCCGGCGCGCCGAGCTCCGTCTTCGGGTCGCCTTCCACGAACGTCGTCATCCGGCCGAGCGCGTCCCACGACGCGCCCACGGTCTGACGCAGC
>JAJFTU010000057.1 GCA_021372775.1 bacterium
CGAAGCAGCGATCCGGGGCCCGGCTCGACCGCCCAGACGATCTTCGCCTCCGGCCACGTCCGCCGCAGCAGCCGGACCGCGGGGAGCGTGCGCACGACGTCCCCCACGGCGCCGAAGCGCAGGACGAGAATCGAGCGGGGCGAAACTTCGCGGGACGTGGCAGGCATGCGCGGCGAAAGGTCCTCCGTGGCATTATTCCCGACAAAAGGCGACGGCGAAAGACGGTCGGCCCGGCCGCGGCGCCTGAGGAGGGTTTTTCATGCCGGTTGAACCGTGGTTCCTCGAACTGCTGGCCTGCCCGGTCTGCCGCGGCAAGCTGGTCGAGGCGGCCGACGAGGACGGGCTGGTCTGCGCGGCGTGCCGCGTGCTCTATCCGATCGTGGACGAGGTGCCGCAGCTCCTTCCGGAGTCGGGCCGCCCGCTGGACGGCGCCGACGACCGCCGGCCGTGAGCGGGGACGCGATGGACGAGCGGGTGGTCGCGCGCTTCGCCGGGAAGAAGGTCCTCGTCGTCGGGGACGTGATCCTCGACCGCTACGTCAAAGGCTCGGTGGACCGGATCAGCCCCGAGGCGCCGGTCCCGGTCGTGCGGATCCGCGGGGAGGAACACCGCCCCGGCGGCGCGGCGAACGTCGCCGCGAACCTCGCCGCGCTCGGCGCCGCCGCGCGGCTCGTCTCGGTCGTCGGCGAGGACGCCGGCGCGGCGCGCCTCGCGTCGCTGGCCCGCTCGCTCGGCATCGACGACGCCGGGCTGCTCGCGTCGCCGGGCCGCCCGACGACGGTCAAGACGCGCGTCGTCGCGCATCATCAGCAGGTCGTGCGGCTCGACCAGGAAGACGACCGCCCGATCGGCGAGGCCGCCGCGGCCCGCGCCCTCGGCGCGGCGCTCGCGGGACTGGACGGCGCCGACGCGCTGATCGTCTCCGACTACGCCAAAGGGCTTCTGGTGCCGGAACTGCTCGCGCCGCTCTTGGAGACGGCGCGGGCGAAGGGCGTGCCGGTCGTCGTCGATCCGAAGGCGCGCGACTTCTCGATTTACCAGCCGGCGACGGTCCTCACGCCGAACCTGCTCGAGGCGAGCCGCGCCGCGGGGCGCGACGCGCGCGGCGACGGCGACGTGTCGCTGATCGCCGAGGAACTGCTCGCCGCGCTGCGGATCGACGCGCTCCTCGTGACGCTGGGCGAGGCGGGGATGCTCCTGCTGCCCCGGTCCGCCCCGGCGGTGCGGATCCCGGCGCAGGCGCGCGAGGTCTACGACGTCACCGGCGCGGGGGACACGGTCGTGGCCGTGCTGGGCGCGGGCCTCGCCGCCGGCCTGCCTCTCGAGGACGCCGCCCGCTGGGCCAACGCCGCGGCGGCGGTCGCGGTCGGCCGGCTGGGGACCGCGGCGGTCTCGGCGGCGGAGCTGGCCGCTTTCGGACGAGGAATCTGACAACTTCGGACCGCGCCCGGACCGGCCGGTGCGCGGGGCGCCCGGCCGCGGGCGCCGACGAAACAGGGGGGCGCGAGGCGGGCGGGGATGGAACGCCCGAAGCGCGCGGCGTTCGGGGGGATTTGACCCTCAAGGGGGGTGGTCGCGGATAGGCCGGAGGCTCTAAATTTGGAGCCTCGGACGAGCCCCCTGTCCGCAGGCGAGCCGCGAATGAACGTTCTTGGCATGGTCGAAGGTACTCCGCAGGTTCCGGCCGAAGGCCGCCTCGAGGGCGTGTCCCTTCCCGAACTGCTGTGGGATCTCTGCTGCGTCCGGCACACCGGAGCGCTGCTGATCGAGCGGCAAGGGACCCGCAAGGTGCTCTACTTCCGCGACGGGCGGATCGTCTTCGCCGCGTCCACCGATCCGGAGGACCGGCTCGGCGCGTTCCTCTTCCGGCGCGGCGAAGTGGCGCTGGCCCCGCTGCTCGAGGCGGGGGGCGAGGTCGCGCGCGGCCGCCGCTTGGGGCAGATCCTCGTCGCCAAGGGGCTGATGGACGCGGACCAACTCGTCCGCGCCGTCCTCGACCACGTCCGCGAAATCATCCTCTCCATCTTCCCTTGGTCCGCGGGCCGCTGGCGCCTTTCGCGCGCCTCGCTGCCGGCCGACGAGTCGATCACGCTCGACGTGCCGACCGAAGAGCTGCTGCTCTCCGGCGTGCGCCGCGTCCGCGACGGGGGGCGCGTGCGCCGCGCGGTCGGCGGGCCGCGCGCCGTCTACCGCGCCGTCTTCGGCGCGCCGATCGAGGTCGCGGGGCTCGGCACGACCGAGCGCTCGATCCTCGACGAACTGCGCCGGCCGCTGCGCGTCGATCGTCTCTGCCGCGAGGTCTTCGCCCCGTCGGAGGTCGTCTTCCGCTCGCTCTGGGCGCTGGCGATCCTCGGGCTCGTCGAGCGGATCGAGCCCGAAGGGACGTTCGAACGGCGGGTCGGCGAGGAAGAGGCGACCGAAGGGTTCCTCGAGGCGCGCGGCGGCGCGCCGGAACTGCTGCTCGAACTGGGCGACCGGCGCTTCACCGGCGCGGTGCGCCTGCATCGCCGCGGCGTCGAAGGGGTGCTGTTCCTCAAGGAAGGCCTCGTAGACTTCGCGCGGATCTCCGACAGCGAGCTGAGCCTCGCGGCGCACCTGCTGCGGCGCGGCGTGATCTCCGACCAGGACCGCGACGAGGCGGCGCGGCGGCTGGTCAGCGGCAAGCGGATCGGCGCGCTGCTGGCCGAGCAGGGGGCGCTGGACTACCAGGACCTCAAGCGGTTCGTGCGCGAGCAGGTGCTCGAGGTCGTGAAGAAGCTCGCCCTGTGGAGCGAAGGGGAATACGAACTGACCGAGGGGGAGACGGTAGACGAGTCGATCACCCTCGGCCGGAGCGCCGAAGACGTCGTGATGGGGGCGTACGAATCGCTCGACGCCTGCGAGCGGATCTGGCGCGAGCTCGGGCCGCTGGGGACGGTCTACCGGCTGCGCGGCGAATACCTGCAGCGGCTCGACCGGATGACCCTGCGCCCCGGCGTGTGGGAAATCGTCTCGATGCTCTCCGAGGAGAAGACGGTCGGCGAGCTGCTCGAGGCGCGCCCGGAACCGGACTTCGACGTCTGCCGCTGGCTGTGCGGACTGGTGCGGGTGCGGGTCGTGGAGCGGGTGTCGGCCCGCGCCGATGGGCTCGCCGCGCCGTGGTCCAACGCCGAGGCCGAGATGGCGGCCCCCGAGGCGGCGGCGCCGGAAGCGCCCCCCGTCGGCGCCACCGCGGCCGAGATCGCGCCCGAGCTGTTCAAGACCGGCGGCATTGCCGTCGGCGCCGGACTGGCCGCCGCGGGCGGCGCGGCCCTCGCCGCGGGCGCGTCGCCGGCCCTGACGACGCAGCCGCAGCCGATCGCCCCCGAGCCCGCGGCGCCGTCGCCCGCGACCGCCGAGCCGGAACACGCGGCGCCGCCGGAAACCGCGTTCGAGGCGCCCGCCGCGGCGTTCGAAACGCCGCTCGAGGTGTCGCCCGAGGCGCCGGAATCCGGGTTCGAAGCGCCGTCGGCGTCCGCCTTCGAACCGTCGCTCGAACCGTCGCTCGAAGCGCCCGCGGCCGCGTTCGAAACGCCGCTCGAAGCCGCTTTCGAGGCGCCGGGCGCGGAGGCCGAGGTCCCGTCCGCTTCGGCGCCGGAGACGCCGGCCGAGACGCCCGTCGCCGAAGGCGAGCGGTTCGAGGCGCCGGTCGGCGGCGAGACGGAACGCCAGTACACGACCGCCGAACTCGAGGCGCTGCTGAAGCTCGAAGGCGAAGAGGCCGGCGCCTCGACCGCGGCGGCGCCGGAAGCCGCGCCCGCCGAAGCGGCCGCCGCGCCCTCCTTCGAACTCGACGAGTCGGGCGCGCTCGAAGCGCCGGCGACGCCGGCCTTCGCGCCCGCCGCCGTGCCCGCGCCGCCGGGGGAGGAAGCCCCTCTGCCTCCGCCGCTGCGCGAGGAGCCGTTGCCGCCGGAGGCGGGGTTCGAGCGTCCGCCGGCGCTGCGCGAAGAGGATTTCTACGAGCGGGACCTCTCCCCGGAATTCGAGGTCCCGCCGCCGGTCGCCGCGCCGGAATGCGAGGAAGAGGCCGCCGCGTCCGCGCCGCCGATCGCCGCGCCCGAAGGCGAGGACGAGGCCCCCGCGCCGCCGTCGTTGGCTCTGGAAGGCGAGGAAGAAGCCCCCGCGCCGCCGTCGTTCGCGCCGGAGCGCGAGGAAGAAGCCCCCGCGCCCGCGCCGCCGTCGTTCGCGCTGGAAGGCGAGACGCCGGAGTTGCCGGTCGCCCCCGAGGAAATGGCCCCCGCCGCACCGGCCCCGTGGACCGGCCGGTCGTTCGACGAGGACGCCGCCCGCGAGGGCGCGTCCCTCGGCCCGGCGTCGTTCGGCGCGGCCGAAGAGGGCGTCCCGGCGTGGACGCCGGCGCCCCCGGCGCGCGAGCCGGTCGAGACCGCCGCGCCGTTCGGCGAGCCGTCGTTCGCCGCCGAAGAGGGAGCGCCCGCCTGGACGCCGGCGTCGCCGGAGCGGGAGGTCGTGGAGACCGCCGCGCCGTTCGGGGAGCCGACGCTCGGCGGCGAAGAGCCGGGCGCCGCGCCGGCCGGCCGGCTCTCGGCGAGCGACATCTGGGCCGCCGCGCCGGTGGACACGTCCGGCTTCGAGCCGAGCGGCGCTCCGGTCGATCTGGCCGGCCGCCCCTTCGAGCCGGGCCGGACGGAAGAGCCGCCGGCCGGAGGATTCGAAGCGGAAGCGACCGGTCCGGTCTGGCCGTCCGAGGCCGCCGGCGCGGGCGAAGCGCCGGAGATCCGCGGCTGGGAACCGTCCGCGGCGTCGATCCCGGAAGCGGCGGCGGAGGGGCCGGCGTGGGCCGCCCCCGAAACGCCGTTCGTCCCGCCGTGGGCCGAAGAGACCGCAACCCCGGTCGCGGAGCCGTCGGCGGCGTCGATCCCCGAGCCGCACGGCGAGGCCCCGGTCTGGGCCCCGAGCGGCGGGCTCGTCCCGCCGTCCCCGGAGATCCCGGCTTGGGAGCCGTCCCCGTCGTCGATTCCCGAAGTGCACGCCGAGGCGGCGGAATGGGTCCGGCCCGAGACGCCGGCCTTCGAGCCGCCGGCCGAGGAGGGCGCGGCGCCGCGGTGGGAGCCGTCGCCCGCGTCGATTCCCGAAGCGGGGAGCGAGGCCCCGACGTGGGCCGCGCCGGGCGAGCCGGTCGTCGCGCCGGAAGCCGAGACGCCGACGTGGGAGCCGTCGCCGGAGTCGATTCCCGAGACGCGGGGCGAGACGCCGCGGCGCGTGCCGCTCGGCGGGCCGATGGTCGAGCGCGCGCCGGAGGTCTCGACGTGGGAGCCGTCGCCGGCCTCGATCCCGGCGCCCGAAGCGGCGCTTGAAGCCGCGCCGGAAGAGGAGCAGGGCGGTCCGCTCTGGATTGGTCCGGCGGAGGTCGTCGCGCCGGGCGCGGAAGCCGCGGCCGAGCCGGAGGAAGGCGTTCCGGGGCCGCTGGAAGCCGCCGAAGCGCCCGAGCCGGCCGAGCCGGCCCCCGCGGTCGAAGAGGCCGCGCCGCGCTTCTCCGCGCCGCCTATGCCGTTCCGCAGCACCTACGAGCTGATCGGCGCCGAGGACGAGGAGATCGACACGCAGAACGAGGAGGCGTTCCCGGGACTGCCTGCGCCGTCGCCGGCGTGGTCCGAGGAGCCGCCGCTCCGCGAAGAGGCGGAGGCGCCGTCCGCCGCGGGCGAGCCGCCCGCGATGAGCGAGCCGGCCGCGTCGCTCGAATCGCCCGCGTCGCCCGAAGAGGCCGCGTCGCTCGAATCGCCCGCGTCGCTTGAACAGGCCGCGTCGCTCGAGCAAGCCGCGTCGATCGAACAGGCCGCGTCGCTTGAGCCGTCCGGGTCGATCGCGCGGACCCTCTCGTTCGCCGAGGAACTGGACCGGGCGCACGAGGCGGAGGCGGCGCCGCTGCCGGACGGTCTCGAGTCGGGACCGATCCCGGAAATCGAGATCATCCCGGTCGAGGACACCGCCACGTTCGCGGGGTCGCGCGCGACGCCGCCGGCCGAGGCGCCGGTCGAGGAGCAGGCGCCGGTCGTCGAGCGCCGCGAGGCGGCGGTCGAGACGCCGGGGCGCGAACCTGCCGAGGCGCCCGCCGAAGCGGCGCCGGAAGAGGAACCGCCGACGCCCGCCGCGCCGCGTTCGTTCGACTCGGCGTTCGGAGAGCCGACCGCGCCGCGTTCGTTCGTCTCGCCGTTCGACTCGCCGTTCGGCGAGCCGACCGCGCCGCGCGCTCCGGCCGAGCCGTCGGCGGAGGCGCAGCCCGCCGAGGCGCCGGACGAGCCGAGCGCGGAGACGCGCAAGCTGGTCGATCGGTTCAACCGCCGGCATCAGATCGTCTTCGACGGCCTGCGGCGCGAGATCGGCGCCGGCGTGGGGAACTTCATCAAGAGCTGCGAGAAGCGGCTCGGGCCGGGCGGGGAGGTCTTCGCCGACCTCGCCCCCAACTCGTCCGGCGCGTTCGACGCGGACGCGCTGGCGCGGGCCATCGCCGCGGCGCATCTCGCGGACGAGGCCGCGCCGCTCGAGGCGCTGATCGGAGAAGAACTCGGCTTGGTCCGCGACCTCGTGGACCGCGCGCGCCTTCAGGCGATCGAACGGCAGCTGGCCGAGCTCTGATTCGCCCGCCGCAAGGCGACGATTCGACGGGGGAAGACGCCCCCGTCAGCGACGGGCGCGGGCGGCGAGGATCAGGTCGATGATTTCGCGCACGGCGCCGTGGCCGCCGCCGCGGCGCGCGACCCAGTCGGCGCCGGCTTGGACTTCGGGATGCGCGTCGGCGACCGCGACCCCCAGACCCGCGGCGGTCATCGGCGGCAGGTCCATCACGTCGTCGCCGATGAAGCAGACCTGCTCCCAGGCGAGGCCGCGGCGGGCGAGGATCTCCTCGACCGCCGCCTTCTTGTCCGAGATCCCGAGATGGATCTCGTCGAGCTTCAGGTCCTCGGCGCGGCGGCGCGCGGCCGGCACGTCGCGGCCGGAGACGATCCCCACGACGAGCCCCGCGCGGCGGGCGGCCACGAGCCCCATCCCGTCGCGGACGTGGAACCGCAGCGCCTGCCGGCCGTCCTCGAAGAAGTAGATCCCGCCGTCGGTCAGCGTGCCGTCCACGTCGAGAAGGATCGCCTGAATCGTCGCCGCGCGGGCGCGGGCTTCTTCGCGGTCGAGCACTTCGCCTCCGGTCGGATCAGAAGAGCTGCGTTCCCCAGAGGTCGTGGATCTGCACGACGCCGAGCAGCAGCCCCGCGCCGTCCACGACCGGGATCATCGTGATCTTGCGGTCTTCCATCAGCTTCAGCGCCGCCGCGGCGAGCGTCTCCGGCCCGACCGTCGTCGGGCGCGGCGTCATCACCTCGCTCGCCAGCTTGTCGAGCGGCTGCGCCTCGCGCTCGAGCAGCCGCCGCAGGTCGCCGTCGGTGATGATCCCGCGGAGCCGGCCGTCGCCGTCCACGACGGTCGTGCAGCCGAGCCGCTTCGCGCTCATCTCGAGCACGACCTGCCGCATCGGCGCGTCGGGGGCGACGCGCGGCGCGGCCTCGCCGCCGTGCATGAAGCGGCGCACGCGGGCCAGCCGCCGGCCGAGCTTCCCCGCCGGATGCAGGCGGGCGAAGTCCTCCCGCGAGAACCCCTTGCGGACCATCAGCGAGGCGGCGAGCGCGTCGCCGAGCGCGAGCGCGGCGGTGGTGCTGGCCATCGGCGCCAGGTCGAGCGGGCACCCTTCGGCCGGCACGGAGGTGTCGAGCAGGACGTCCGCCTCGCGGCCGAGGCTGGAGGCGGGCGTGCCGGTGAGGACGATGAGCTGCGCGCCCATCCGGCGGATCGTCTCGACGAGGGCGAGGATCTCCGCCGTCTCGCCGCTCTGCGAGAGGGCGATCACGACGTCCCCCTCGACGACCATTCCGAGGTCGCCGTGCAGCGCCTCGGCGGGGTGGAGGTAGAAGGCCGGCGTGCCGGTCGAGGCCATCGTCGCCGCGATCTTGCGCGCCACGAGGCCGCTCTTGCCCATGCCTGTGAGGACGACGCGCCCCGTCGCGGCGAGGATCAGCTCCGCCGCGCGGTCGAACTCGTCGCCGATGCGGCCGGCCAGCGCCTCGACGGCCCGCGCCTCCGCCAACAAAACGTCCCGCGCCGCTTCGCGGCTCACCGCGCCTCCCGGACCAACGCGTGCAGCGCCTTCAACTCGGCGAGCAGCGCCGGGAACAGGTCGAGGCGCAGGGCGTTCGCCCCGTCGGAGAGCGCTTCGGCCGGATTCTCGTGGACCTCGAAGAAGACCGCGTCCGCCCCCGCGGCGACCGCGGCGCGGGCCAGCGTCGGAATGAACTCCGGGTCGCCGCCCGAGACCGTTCCCGCGCCGCCGGGGCGCTGCACGGAGTGCGTGGCGTCGAAGACGACCGGCACGTCGAA
The DNA here is from genome assembly GCA_021372775.1 of bacterium. Classification (NCBI taxonomy): domain Bacteria; species bacterium. Next base: position 8,398 of record JAJFTU010000057.1, read on the forward strand.
GCCGCGCATCACCGGAATCGAACGCGGGTCGAACACGAGGTTGTTGTAGCCGAACGACGCCCCGCGCTCGGTGAGCATGATCCCGCGCGCGCCGACGCCGCGCAGCTTCTCGACGATGTTCCGCGCGTCCCACGGCGAGAGGAACTGCCCCTTCTTGACGTTGACGACCTTGTCGGTCGCCGCGGCCGCGAGGAGCAGGTCGGTCTGCCGGCAGAGGAACGCCGGGATCTGCAGCACGTCGAGCGCCGCGCCCGCGGCGGCGCACTGCGCCGCCTCGTGGACGTCGGAGAGGACCGGCAGGCCGGTCTCCGCCCGGACCTCGGCGAGGACCGCGAGACCCTCCTCGAGCCCCGGGCCGCGGAACGACGAGGCCGACGTGCGGTTGGCCTTGTCGTACGACGCCTTGAAGACCAGCGGCAGCCCGAGCGCGCGCGCGATGTCGGCGAGCGCGCGGGCGTGCCGCAGCGCCGACGCCCGCGACTCGAGGACGCAGGTGCCGGCGATCACGGCCAGCGGCCCCGGGCCGCCGAAGACGACGTCTCCGGCGACCCGGACCGGGGAAACCTCGGGAATCCCGCTCAAGCCCCGCGCTCCTGGCGGCGGCGCCACGCGGCGGCGACGAGGCCGACGAAGAGCGGTCCCGGCTCCAGCGGACGGCTCTTGAACTCGGGGTGGAACTGGCAGGCCATGAAGAACGGGTGGTCGTTGCGCTCGATGATCTCGACGAGGCCGGTCTCGGGGTTGGTCCCCGAAATGACGAGCCCCGCCTCGCGCAGCCGGTCGAGGTACTCGTTGTTGACCTCGTAGCGGTGGCGGTGGCGCTCGACGACGTCGGTCTTGCCGTAGAGCTTGTGGGCCTTGGTGCCCGGCGCGATCCGGCAGGCGTAGCCGCCGAGCCGCATGTTGCCGCCCTTGGTGGTCAGCGCCCGCTGCTCGGGGAGGAAGTCGATCACCTTGTGCGGCGCGTCGGGGGCGAACTCGGAGGAGTGGGCGCCCTTGAGGCCGGCGACGTTGCGCGCCGTCTCGACGACCGCGCACTGCAGCCCGAGGCAGATGCCGAAGAACGGGATCTTCAGCTCGCGGGCCCGCTCGACCGCGCGGATCATCCCCTCGACGCCCCGCTCGCCGAAGCCGCCCGGGACGAGCACTGCGTCGAGCTTCTGGATCTCCTCGTCGATGTCGCCGCGCTCCATCTTCTCGGCCTCGATGAACTCGAGGTCCACCTTGACGTTGTTGGCCACGCCGCCGTGGCGCAGCGCCTCGTTGAGCGACTTGTAGGAGTCCTCGTACGAGACGTACTTGCCGACCATCCCGATCGTGACGTGCCCCTTCGGGTTCTCGATCGTGTGGACCAGCTTCTCCCAGCGGCTGATGTCGCGCCGCCGGTAGGGGAGGTCGAGCAGCTTGGAGATGATCTCGTCGATCCCTTCCTGCGCGTAGGAGAGCGGCACCTTGTAGATGCTCTCGGCGTCCGGCGCGGAGACGACCTGGTCCACGCTGACGTTGCAGAAGAGGGCGATCTTGCGCTTGATCTCGGCCGGCAGCGGGCGGTCGCCGCGGCAGAGCAGGATGTCCGGCTGGATCCCGATCGAGAGCAGCTCGCGCACCGAGTGCTGCGTCGGCTTCGTCTTCAGCTCGTGGGCCGCGGAGAGCCACGGGACGAGCGTGAGGTGGACGAAGAGGGCGCGGTGCGGCCCGACTTCCTGCCGGAACTGGCGGATCGCCTCGAGGAACGGCAGCGACTCGATGTCGCCGACGGTGCCGCCGATCTCGACGATCTGGATCTCGTGCCCCGGGCTCAGCTCGCGGATCGCCCGCTTGATCTCGTCGGTGATGTGCGGGATCACCTGCACCGTGCCGCCGAGGTAGTCGCCGCGCCGCTCCCGCTCGATCACCTGGTTGTAGATCCGGCCGGTCGTGTAGTTGTTCGACCGCCCGGTGGTGATCGAGGTGAACCGCTCGTAGTGCCCGAGGTCGAGGTCGGTCTCCGCGCCGTCCTCCGTGACGAAGACCTCGCCGTGCTGGAAGGGGTTCATCGTGCCGGGATCGACGTTGATGTACGGGTCGAGCTTCTGGATCGTCACGTCGAAGTTGCGCGACTCCAGCAGGCGCCCGATCGACGCGGCGGCCAGCCCCTTGCCGAGCGACGACGTCACGCCGCCGGTGATGAAGATGTAGCGCGTCTCTTCTTGGCTGCTCATTGGTCCTCTCGCGGAATAGAAAGGCGGCGCTCGGCGCGCGCCAGGTCCTCTGGTGTGTCCACTCCGAACGGGCGACCCCGCGCCGGCAGGGCGGCGATCCGCCAGCCGGCCTCGAGCGCCCGCAACTGTTCGAGCCCTTCGGCCCGTTCGAGGGGCGAAGGGGGGAGGGCGGAAAAGGCGAAGAGCGCCTCGCGGCGCCAGCCGTAGACGCCGACGTGCAGCCGCGCGCAGGCCGGCGGCTCCCCGTCCGGCGGACAGGGGAGCTGAGCGGCCCCGGCGGGGCGGGCGTAGGGGATCGGGGAGCGCGAGAAGTAGAGCGCGCGCCCCTTGGCGTCCACGACGACCTTGCAGGCGTTCGGGTCGAGCCACATCGCGCGGCCGGCGAGCGGCGCGGTCAGCGTGGCCAGCGAGACGTCGCCGGCGGGGTCGTCCAGCGCCTCGATCAGGGCGTCTACGTCGTCGGGGGCCAGAAACGGCTCGTCGGCCTGGAGGCCGACGACGATCGCGGCGTCCCGGCGCCGCACGACCTCCGCCACGCGGTCGGTGCCGCTGGGGTGGTCGGGGCGCGTCTCCTCCGCCTTGTAGCCGGCGGCGCGCACGACGTCGATCACCCGCGGGTCGTCGGTCGCGACGACGACTTCGTCGACGAGCCGGCCACGGGCGGCGAGGTCGCAGGCGTGGAGGACGAGGGGACGGCCGCCCAGCGGAGCCAGCACTTTGCCGGGAAACCGCTTGGACGCCCAGCGGGCGGGTATGACGACGATCGCGTGCGGCAACACCTACCCCATTGCGGATGTATTTCCGCCGAGCCGCGCCGGATCCTAGACGACCTGCGGCCGTCGGTCAACTCGCGGCGCATGATGTATCTTGTCGCCCGTGACCGAGACGACGAGCGGCTCCGCCCCAAGCCCTGCCGTGGACGTGCGGGACGTCGAGAAGAGTTTCCCCCGCAAGCGGACGATGCGCGAGATCGCGCGCCGGCCGTTCGTCCGCCGCGAGCGTTCGCGGGCGCTCCGCGGCGTCTCGCTGGCGGTCGCGCGGGGCGAGTTCGTCGGCCTTCTCGGGCCGAACGGCGCGGGCAAGACGACGCTCCTCAAGGTGCTCTGCGGGCTCGTCTTCCCCGACCGCGGGACGGCGCGCGTCCTCGGCGTCCCGGTGGAGAGCGCGAAGGTCCACGCCGTCGTCGGCCTCGCCCACGGCGAGGAGCGCTCGTTCTACTGGCGCCTCTCCGGGCGCGAGAACCTGCAGTTCTTCGCCCGGCTCTACGGCCTCTCCGGCGCGCCGCTGCGCGAGCGCGTCGAGGAGCTGCTGACGCGGGTCAACCTCGCCGCTGACGGCGACCGCCGCTTCTCCGACTACTCCTCCGGGATGCGCCAGCGGCTGGCGATCGCCCGCGCGCTGCTCGCCGACCCGCCGCTGCTGCTGATGGACGAGCCGACCCGCAGCCTCGACCCGCTCTCCGCGGCGGAGCTGCGGGAGTGGATCGCCGAGGAACTGCACGGGCGGCAGGGGAAGACGATCGTCCTCGCCACGCACAACCTGCGCGAGGCGGAGACGCTCTGCCGGCGGGTCGTCGTGCTCGACAAGGGGCTCGTCCGGGCGGACGGGGCGCCGGACGAGCTGCGCCGGCGCGGCCTCGGCGGGATCGTCTACCGGCTGCGCCTTTCTGGCTGCGCCGCGCCGCCGCCGCTCGACGGCGCGGAGGTGCTCGGCGCGGAGCGCGGCGCGGACGGCGCGCTCGCGCTGACCGTGCGGCTCGCCGGGGCGGAGGGGCTCGACCCGCTGCTCGGCGCGATCCGCGACGGCGGCGGGCGGGTCCTCGCCTGCTCCGCGGAGGAGCCGGACCTCGAGCAGGCGTTCCGCCGCCTCGTCGAGGAGGGGCGATGAGCGCGGCGCGGCGCGCGGGCGCCGTTCCGACGTCCACGCTCTTCGGGCGCGCGACGAGCCTGCCGCGCACGGCGCGGGCCTTCTTCCTGCGCGACTTCCAGGAGGAGGCGTCGTACCGGCTGTCGTTCGCGATGTCGTTCGCCGGGCTGTTCCTCGCCTCGACGGTCTGGTTCTTCCTCGGCCGCTTCGTGCAGGGGGTCGCCGAGCCGGGCGCGCTGAGCCGCACGCTCGACGGGCTCGACTACTACAGCTTCACCCTCGTCGGGCTGATGATCGGGCGGTTCATCGACGTCGCGCAGTCGTCCTACAGCTCGAAGATCCGCGACGAGCAGACGACCGGCACGCTCGAGGCGATGCTCGTCACGCCGACGAAGCTGGGGCACATCATCCTCGCCGGCTCGACCTGGAGCTACGTCTTCGCGCTGCTGCAGGCGGGGGCCTATCTCTTCTTCGGCGTCTTCGTCTTCGGCGTGCGGCTGAACGTCGGCAGCGTCGTCGGGGCGCTGGCGGCGGTGCTCTTCAGCGTCCTCGCCCTCTCCGGCATCGGGATCCTCTCCGCGGCCTTCGTGCTCTACTTCAAGCGCGGCAACCCGATCGACTACGCGATGAGCATGGCGGCGATGCTGTTCGGCAACATGTACATCCCGGTGCGCACGATGCCGGCCGAGCTGGCCTGGATCTCCAAGTGCATCCCGGTGACCTACGCCGTGGACGCGGTGCGCGGCGCGCTGCTGCAGGGCAAGGTCCTCGCCGAGCTGCTGCCCGACCTGCTGGCGCTGCTCGGGTTCGCGGCCGTGCTGCTGCCGCTCGGGCTCGCCGGCGCGTGGTTCGCGGTGCGCCGGGCGAAGCAGGAAGGGACGCTCGTCCAATACTGATCGGCGAAGCCCCGCGCGCGGGGGGAGGAACGATGGACCTGCGGCTCGACGGGTTGACGGTCTTCGTGAGCGGGGCGAACGGCGGGATCGGCCGCGCGCTCGCCGCGGCCTTCGCCGGCGAGGGGGCGCGGCTCGCGCTCCACGCCCACAGCGGCTACCGCGCGCTTTCGGAGTGGATCGCGGGGCAGTCGTGGCGCGACCGCGCCTCGGCCCTGCCGGCCGACGCGACGAAGCCGGACGAGATGGACGACGTCTTCGAGCGGGCCACGGCGCGCTACGGCCGCGTGGACGTCGTCGTCGCCAACGCCGGGATCTGGCCGGCCGAGGAGCTGCGGATCGACCAGCAGCCGGAAGAACGGCTGCGGCGGACGATCGAGGTCAACCTGCTGGGGAGCCTCTGGACGGCGCGCTCGTTCTTCAAGACGCTCGCCCGCACCGGGCCGCGGCCCGACGGGCGCGGCGCGGCGCTGATCTTCGTCGGCTCGACCGCGGGACGGTTCGGCGAGAAGGGGCACGTGGACTACGCGGTGGGGAAGGCGGGGCTGGCGGGGCTGGTGCGCACGCTGAAGAACGAGATCGTCGCGCTCGACCCGTACGGCCGCGTCAACATGGTCGAGCCGGGTTGGACGGCGACCGAGATGGCGCGACCGACGCTCGAGGTGCCGGGCGCGGTCGCGCGGGCGCTCCGCACGACGCCGATCCGGCAGCTCTCCCTGCCCGAGGACATCGCGCGGATGGTCGTCTTCCTCGCCAGCCCCGCGGCGCGCAACGTCTCCGGGGAGATCGTCGCCGTGGACGGCGGGATGGAAGGGCGCGTCCAGTGGGAGGGCGACGAGATCGACGAGGAGCGGGTGCGGGCGCGCCTCAAGGCCGACTGAGCGGCGGCCGGGCAGGAGGCGGATCGCTTGACCCGCATCGTTCATCACGAATGTCGGCGTCGAGGTGGCGGATGCGGCGCCGCGGCGCGGGGGGCCGCGCCGGACGATCGCGCTGAGTGCGGGCGCGGAGACCACGCTGATCCAGGGCTGCGCTGCCGCGCGCGGTGACATGTGGCGCGCGCCGAAGATCCGCCGCAGTCGGTTGGCCACAAAGCGACGGCAACTGCTGCGGCCGAGAACGACGGCGTCCTTCAGCTCCTTGATCCGGTTCCCGCAGTCGCCGCGGCCGCGGCACACCTCGTACGCCAACTTGGGATGATCTGGCAGGTTCGTGACGACGTCGCGCGTGCTCTCCCGCGGCTCCCGCCCGGCGAAGCGCACGACCGCCGCCTTGACCACGACCAGCCGCGCGCGCTTTCAGGAGCCCGTGCGGTACCAGCACGCCCGGAAGACTCGCGTCGTCTCCTCCGTCGCCGCGCCGAACGCGCGGGCCTGCGCCTGCCAATGCGCCGCCGCGGCCTTGAGCACGCCGTTCTTGCGGAATCCCACAACGCAGTCGCTGTCCTGGCCGTCGAGGCGGACGAGCACCCGCGCCTCGGCAGGGGCAGCCGCCGCGCCGGGCCGGTGGCGCAGGACAAAGACGCGGCACGCCGAGGCGCGGGGAGGCCGTTCCTCAGGATCAGGTCATCGAGGCGCTGCTCCGTCTCGTTGTTACGGGTCACGAGGCAGCGCAGCGAAACGCAGCACCACGAGTCGTAGTAGCCGTTGAGGGGGGGCCCCGGCCGCCGTCCGCGCGTCCGGGAGCTGCAAACATAGTGGTCGGTTCCGCTTGCGGAGCTGTCTCACGGTCTGGTAGAACTGTCCCGCGGCTGAGAAGCGTGTCGCGGTTGGGGAACCGCACACCGGCGGGGACAGATCTCGAAGCAAGCGGCGTTCGTCCCTCCGTGGCGAGTCCGACGCACGATACCTGCGGCCGCGGGGATCCGCTGGATCCCGCGAGTGTCGGTTCGGCAGCCTGAACTCCGAGCCGCGAGGGGAAGCGCCATGCGTGCTGTCTGCGGGTTCTGGATGCGTCTCGCATCAACCGTTGCCTTGCTCTATTTTTTCTTTGTCGTTCCTGCGAATGCCGTGGATTTCGGCCCGGCGCCGGACCGGATGGCGGTGGTTTCCACGGAGCCCGGCGTTCCGAAGGCGTCCGTCTTCGCGGATTTCGACAAACAGGAACGCGTGGCCTTGTTTGGCGGTGTCCTCAACCTCTCCTATCCGGCGACCGCCGAGCTTCCGGTCGAGCACGGCTGGCGCTTCGGGCTGACTCTTGCGGAAAACTCGAACGGAGGGTTCCAGACCGTCGTGCACAGCCCGTCGTCGGCGCCGACCAAACGGTCCGTGGGGATCGAGACGGTGCTTCAGGGACGGTCATGGGTGGGCTTCGGCTGGAAGCTCCAAGTCGGCCGGATCTTCGACGCCAACACATGGGATCCCGGGCACTGCTCGATATTCGCCAACCCGGACACCTGCATGCAGGACGAGTGCGACCTGAACTTCCCGCAGAGCTACGCGACCGAGTCCAGGCGGCTCTACGAAGACGAGCATGGCACGCAGATCGAGCTCGGGCCGCTCGTCGACGACCGCGAACTGCGGTACGAGACGTCGATCGACGGAGCGGGGAAGACGCGCCTCACGCTGACGAAAGGGAACGGAACAAGGTACGAGTTCGAGGAGATCGTTGCCGCGGACCGTCAGCAGGGCGGCCACGCGCTGTGGGGCGGCTACATCTTCAACGAATCCAGGGCGGGCTACTACGTCACGCGGATCGCCGACGTCTACGGCAACGCGATCACCGTCGACTACTACGGCGGGGACAACCCGCGGTACCCGGAAGCGATTCGTCGCATCGAATACGCGCCTGACGGGGCCGCGAGGTGGGCGATCACGACGACCCTGTGGCAGGCCGGCGACTGCGGCGCGGGACGTCCCGACTGCCCTTCCGACTCCATCGTGGGCATGCTGCGGACTCTGACGTACACGGGGCCCGGAGGGCTTCCCGTCAGCAGGGACTTTTTCTACGAGACGGTGACGTCGAACGCGGCGCGCAACGGCGGCCCCGTTCCCGTCCTCGCGAGGATGGTCTTGCCTCCCGACGAGCGGGGCGTCCGTCCGGAGTACCGGTTCAAGTACGGCCGCGGCGGGGAAGCGACTGCCATGAAGTCCGACCCCGTGAGCTATCCCATCGCCGTCAAGCGTATCGACTACCCGACGGGCGGGGCGACGCTGTACAAGTACGGACTCTGGATCGGGCGCTCTGTTCCGAACTGCATCCCTATCAGCTTCTTCACGGGCGGCGGCGGTTTCGGCACCTACGGCGACGGCCGCGGCGACGTTCTCCACAACAGAATCCTCGTCGACGGGTGCGACATCAGTCTGGCCGCGAAGCCAACCGGCATTCTGTGGAACGAGTGCTCAGCGACTCGGGATCCGTCCACGGGCGAGACCACGCAGTCATGCACGACGCACCAGTGCGCGGTCGGCGACTCGGCGTGCAACGCTGCGAATCAAGTCATGAGCGCCTGCGCCGACGACGACATGGCATGCGACCCTTACGAGTCACTCCCCGCCACGGCGTCAACGAACCCGCTGGACGAATGGGAGCCGCCGGCTCCGAATCCCAACCCCTGCGCCGTCCTTTCGACGTGCGACGAGCACGTGAACGGATGGCGCCTCGGCTACAACGGCGGGGTGGTGAGCCGCACCGTGTTCCCCGCGGGAACGGGTTCGGGAGCCGAGGTCGACTGGGCGATGCCGCACGCGACGACGCGGTGGAACAGAGCGTTCTACCTCACCGGCATCGATTCGCCGACGTCGAGCACCGGCGTCCGGACCACGAACGAATTCGAGATGATCAACCCGGACGGGAGCCGCGAGGTCTCGCAGTTCTCGGGAAGCCCGGACGGGAGCATGGGCGACGAGGGACTGGTCGCCTCCACGAACTACTACGACGCCGCCGGAAACCTGATTCGGCGCAAGGAGTTCCAGTACGACGGCGAAGGGGGCGTGCGGCCGTCGGGAAAGAGCGAACTCAAGAACCCGCTGGTGAAGGAGACGACGACGTTCTTCCTCGACGACAAGGAGGGCGCGGACTGCCTTGCCTCCTCCACGAGTTCCACTCGCCAGGACGCGCCGTTCATCAGGGAGACGAACAGCGAGAGGACGCAGGTCGGCGCGGCTCCCGGCGACCGCTGGCGGAAGACCGTCGTGGACGGCTCCTACGTGGAACGCGCCCCCGACGGAACGGCGGGCTCGTCGATTGAGTACACGCACTACGAGGACCTGGACGCCGGCACCAGCCGCGGCGCGGCGAACGTCTTTGGAGCGTACGACTATCACTTCAGCGAGTACGGCGGACGGCGCGCGGCGAGGTGCTATTCCTTCGACGGGAAAGGGGCGATGACCAGCGAGACCGGCGTCGTCGCGCTCGCGGCGGCGGGAGGAGCGACGACGTGCTCTTCGGTCGGCTCCGCGGCGGGCGACCTTCTGACGACGGCGGACTACGATTCCAAGGGGAATCTCGCGAACTACGTCTTCGGGGGCGGGGACGTGCTTCCGGGAGCGACGGCCCACAGCTACACGGTCAACTACTCATGGCGGAACGGCGTCGCGGTGAGCATGGGGATCTCCGGCCAGAACTACCTCCTGAAGAACCAGCAGGCCGACGAGGCCGGGTTCGTCTCCTCGGCACTCGACCCGAACGGCCTCGAGTCCCGATACACGTACGACGCGTTGGGCCGCGTCAAGTCGATCGAGCCGCCGACGGGCGAGCAGACCACTCAGATCGCCTACCCGGACTTCACGAAGATGCTGGCGTCGCGGGCGAACAGCGCGAAGCGGGAGCTCGACCCCTCGGACGCGACGCAGTCCTTCAGCGAGACGATCTACGACGGCCTCGGACGGCCGGTCGAGCAGCGCAAGGCCCTTCCGGACGGGAGCCTCGCCGTCCAACTTACCCGCCACGACCAGATGGGGCGCGTGGTGTTCGTCTCGGAGTGGATGGAGCAAGCGCAGTACGGCAACGCCGCCAGAGTGCCGTCATGGCATGCGCCGGACCGGGACGGGGACGGGACGGCCGACTACGTGATCGACGACATACCCGCGGACGGCAGCGGGCGGCCCTTGGGCACAGTGACGTTCTACGGGACACCGTCGGCGGACGCCCCCGACGATCCGCTGCAGGCCAGCGCCGACGCGATGGGGCGTCCGACCGAGGTCCGCGCCGTCGACGGGAAGCGGACGACCACCCGCTACTGCGGCCCGCACAAGGAAGTGACGACGTCGGTGGCGACGGCCCCGGGGTCCGAGAGCGACGTGAGCGCCCGGTACTACTACGACGGGCTCGGCCGGCTCGCCTTGGTGGACGTCGCGCCGTTCGGCGGTTCGGGCGTCTCCCCGATCGCGGCGGACGCGAGCTACCGCTACGACGTCTTCGGGAAGATCCGGAAGGCGACGCTCGCGGGAAACCTGCCGAGCGCGCCGTTCTGGGCATGGCGCGACGGAACGGACCCCGCCGGGCAGGTGCGCCGCTTCGAGTACGACGGCCTCGGGCGTCTTCGACGGGAGCAGCTTCCGGAGGAGAGCGGGACGGCGGTTCCGCAGCAGACGTCGCCGCCCGTCCGAACCTGCACCGTCTCGGGCGGGGGCAACGGTCCGATCGGCACGAATCCCGTCGATCCCGACGATCCGGACTCCGGCGGCGACGGCACGACGCGGACACCGCCGCAGGTGACGTGCACGGAAACGCCGGGCGCGCCGCTGCCCGACCAGTGGACGGAGATCGACCGGCAGTACCTGGCGTACGACGCGTGGGGCAACCTGCTGGCGTGGCAGGACGCGCTGGGCCAGAAACGCGGGTACTTCTTCCAGAACGACTATGACGTCGCCGGCCGCATCACGGCCGCGTGGCGCACGATCGGAGTTCCGGGTTCGCCGTCCGCCGCCGTCGAGCGGATCGCCTCGGCGACGCCCGACTTCGGCACGATCTCCGCGTCCTCGCAATTCGTCGTGTCGGGCACGGGAACGATGCCGAGCCTTTGGAAGCCCGCGGCTCTCGGACAAGGCAACTGCCCCGCCGCGCCGCCGACCGGCGGGACGTCGGCGTTCTCCACGGGCCTCTGCGCCTACTCCTCCGTCAAGGGGACCGCGGACGCGGTGCGCTTCGCCGCGACGGGCGCGACGCGCGACGACGTGCTGAAGTTCCTCCACTGGCGCGACGTGCGGGCCGGAAGCGGGAGCCACGACCAGTTCTCCGTGTGGGTGACGCTCCAGACGGCCGGCGCCGACGTCGCCAGCCCGCGCGTCCTCTTCACGTCCTCGGACGCGCAGCCGTCGTTCAAGGCCTGGATCGCCGCGCCGCCGATCCGTCCGGGCGACGTCTTCACGGCGGACGAGTGGCCCGAGGGCGCGACGCGGGACATCTACGTCTACTTCGTCTTCAAGAAAGGGGACACGTCGGCGACGAGCGGAAAGGGCGTCGTCGTGACGAACGTCTCCCTCGGGCGGCCGTCGAGCGAGCTCTTGGCGTCGTACGGCTACGACGAGGACCACTGCGCGACGGGCGCCGCCGCGGCGGCGTGCGCCGACGCGACGGGGAGGGCGAACGCCCCGCTGGGCCGGCAGACGACGGTCCGCTCGTACGAGGCGGGGACCGCCACGTCGGTGCGGCGCCTGGTCTACCGCGGGCTCGGCGGACGCCCCTCGGCGAGCCAGGAGTGGCTCAACTGGAGCGGCGTCCCCGCGGCCGAGTCGGCGTGGCCCTCGTGGGCCTCGGCGACGTCGTACGCGACGAGCGGCGCGCCGAACGGCTGGACGGCGCCGCACGCCGCCGGGACGTCGGGGAACGTCTTCGCGGTGGACCTGGCCCGCGACTACGCGCTGCGGGTGCGGGACGCGTCGTCGGGGACGACGTACGCCGAGGCGCGGGCGTCGGGGACGGCGTCGTCGCCGTACGACGCGGCGGGCCTGCCGCGGGCGATCGCCTTCGGGAACGGCGTGCTGCAGACGATCGCGCGGGACGCGCGGCACCGGCCGAGCGGGATCGTCGTGCAGGGACCGGCGGGGAGCGTGCTCTGGGACACGGGGACGTACGCCTACGACGGCGCGGGGATGATCGAGGCGATCGGGACGCAGCGCTACGCGTACGACGCGGCGGGGCGGCTCGTCTACGCCGAGGCGGTCCCGCAGGCGGCCGGCGGGAACGCGGCGGACGTGGAGACGTTCGGGTACGACCTCTTCGGCAACCTGAAGTCGCGGGCCGTGCAGGCGGCGGCGGGGCGGACCGCGCCGGCGGCGGAGTCGGCTTCGCTGGACTTCGACGCGTCGTCGTCCGCGGACGGCTCGACGAACAGGAACCAGGTCGTGCGGCGGGCGGTGCTCGACAACGCGGGCGCGCCGCTCAAGGACGCGAACGGGCAGCCGGTCTACGCCAAGGACTTCTCCTACGACGCGAACGGCAACGCGACGCGGTTCCCGGGCCTGCTCGCGACGCCGGCCGGCGGCTTCTGGGACCCGCAGAACCGGATGACGGTCTTCGTGCAGGGGGACCCGCAGGCGGCGAAGGCGACGCCGGCGGAGCAGTACCGCTACGACGCGGCGGGGACGCGCTGGCTCCGGCTCGACAAGAGCGGGCTGCCGCGGCTGACGCTGCGCGACGGCGCGGGGCAGGCGCTGGCCGAGTACACGGTGAGCCCCGCCTCCGGCGGCGGCGGGACGATCGCGGCGGCGAAGGAGTACGTGCCCGGCTTCGGGGGCGTCGTCGCCGAGCGGACGTGGACCACGTCGATGGGGACGCTGCCGAAGGTCACGTTCCACCAGCGCGACCACCTCGGCAGCCTGCGCCTCGTCACCGACGCGACGGGCGCGGTCGTCGAGGCGCACGACTACTACCCGTTCGGCGGCGAGATGGGGCCCGTCGCCTCCTCGAGCCGGAAGAAGTTCACGGGGCACGAGCGGGACGAGGAGACCGGGCTCGACTACATGCTCGCGCGGTACTATCCGGCATCGATGGGGAGGTTCCTGAGCGTCGATCCGGGGTTCGACGTCCAGCCGGAAGATCCTCAGAGCTGGAACCTGTACGGGTACGTCAGGAACAACCCGATCAACGCAACGGATCCAACCGGGGAATGGGAATGGCTGGATAGGCTGATCAGGAAGTTCATCGATCGGAAGGCACCCTCGAGACAGGTCAGTGAACAAGAACACAAGGAGCGTCAAGAACTGCTGGAAGGCGCCGGGATCGGGGGCAAGGAGGCTCAAGACCTCGACGGCAAGATCGGCGGCGTCGGTGACGGTGAAAAGGTGCAAGAAGGGGTAAAAACCGGCCTTGAAAAAGTCGGCGGTGCCTTGGCTGAGGAAGGACTGACTTCGGCGGCTACACTCGGTGCTGGGGCGCTGATCAAGGGACTCCCAGCTACCGAGAAGATCGGAAACCTAATTCGCGGCTCCCTCAAGCGCGCGAAGGGGTTCGACGGGCGGCTCGCCGAAATGACGGTCGAAGAAGTCGCTCAGCTCGCAAAGAGCGGAACCGCTGCCGAGCAGCGCGCCGCGAAGAATATGTTGAAGTTGGCCTCTGACGCCCCGCGTTTGCTTGAGAAAACAAGCGGAAAGCCCCGGTGAGCCATGCGTACGCTGAGCGAGATTCTCAATGATCGCAACGCGATCTGTCGGCTGGCAGATGTTCAGAGATTATCGGCAGATCGGGATTTCGATGATGCCGCCAGGGCTGCCATCGCGCTGCTCGACGAACAGCCATCCTTTGCACCTGCTCTGGTATCCGTCGCTATAGACATGATGCTCGGCAGTGGCGAAGGAGAGGACTTCACCATTGAGAACACCGAGAAGGCACTAGAGAGAGCCCGCGAACTTTCCCTTATGGCACAGGACGCGTGCTTCGAGTACGCTCACTTTTTGTACAGTGCGAACGACGATGCAGAGGCTGCTCTAGAGGTCACGCGAGCCGAGATCACTCGGCTTCGAGAGCGGCTCCAAGAGATACTTAAGCTGCAGGCAGATTGTTTGCTGGAGTTGGGACGGGAGCCTGAAGCGAAGCAGGCATTGTCCCGCGCGCGTTACTTCGGTGAGTCCGAGCTGTAGTCGCTCGTCTTGTCGGTGTCCTGACCGGAGCCCGGCGCGTACCGCACCCGGTTTCTTGGACACAAGCGTGTCCCCACGCGGCCGCGCCGCCGGAGCGTGTCATAGAGTTTGAGACACCTGCCGGCTGCATTTAGTGACCCGGCCAGGTTGCCGGCCGCGGCGGGTTGATCCAGACCTCGCCGGCCAGGCGCGGGGACGAGCCGTGGCCATCGGAGCAAGACAGCCTCGAAACGACGCGTTCGGCGAGGGTCGGGAGATGCGCGACGTGGTCCCGGATCGACGCCGCCAACCGCTTGAGGAAGGCACCGAGGAATGACGCGTGGCGCGGCAAACAACGCGGAGGCCGAGAGCGGGGTTCGGTATCGAACTAAATACTTCTACGACCGCGTCGGGAGGCTGACGCGGGCGGAGGTCCTGCCGCAGGCGGGCGCGCCGTCGGACGCGCGGCTCGACGTCGAGGAGTACGCGTACGACCCGTTCGGGAACATGACCCGGCGGACGATCCTCTCGCCGGCGGGGCGGGGGGCGACGGAGGCGTTCGCGCTCGCCTTCGAGCCGGGGGCGGTGCCGGGAACGGCGCCGTCGGGCGACGGCTCCCCGAACCGGAACCGGATCGCCGCGCGCGCCCTCTACGACGGCTCCGGCAACGCCATCATGGACAACGGCGCGCCGCGCGCCGCGCAGGACGTCGAGTACGACCTCGACGGCAACGCGGTCCGCCTGC
>JAJFTU010000058.1 GCA_021372775.1 bacterium
CGCTCCTCGATCCGCGCGACGTACGCCGCTTCGTCGATCTCTTCCGTCGAGTTCCCGTTGGACACGCGTCGTCCCCGCGGCTACCGGCGGTTGCGCAGATAGACGAGGCGCAGCCCGACCATCGTGAGATCCGGCTCGATCGCGTCGAGCCGCTCCATCAGCGGCCCGACGACGGTCGCCAGCCCGCCGGTCGCGATCACTTTTGCCGGCGTTTCCAGCTCCGCCTCGATCCGCTTGACCAGACCGTCCACCATCGCCGCGTGGCCGTGGACCAGGCCGGAGCGGATCGCCTCGACGCTGTTGCGGCCGATCACGCGCGGCGGCGTCTGCAGGTCCACGCGCGGCAGCCGCGCCGCGCGCGCCGAGAGCGCCTCGGCGCCGAGCTTCGGGCCGGGGCAGATCACGCCGCCGAGGTAGTCGCCGTCCGCGGTGACGACGTCGAGCGTCGTCGCCGTGCCGAAGTCGACGACGATCATCGTGCCGGGGTGGAGCTGGTGCGCGGCGGCGGCGTTGATCACCCGGTCGGCGCCGACCTCCTGCGGGTTGTCGGTGCGGATCCGCAGTCCCGTCCGCACGCCCGGGCCGATCTCCAGCGGCTCGACGCCGGCCAGCTCGCGCGTGGCGGCCAGCACCGGCGCCGTCAGCGGCGGCACGACCGAGGCGACGACCGCGCCGTCGACCTTCTCGAGCAGCTCGCCGATCATCGCCCGCAGCAGCACGACGACCTCGTCGGCCGTCATCTCGCGCCGCGTCGAGAGGCGCCACGAGTGGACGAGCCGCTCGCCGTCGAAGACGCCGAAGACGATGTTCGTGTTGCCGATGTCGACCGCCAGCAGCATCAGCGTTCCCCCGCGCGCGAGGCGCCGTCGCGGGTCGCCTCGCCGCCGTCCCGTCGCGCGGCGTAGACCCGCTCGGCGTAGCGGACTCTGTGCTCCGCGCCGTCGTCGTCGCGCAACCGCACCGCGCCGTCTTCGTCGATCCCGATCCCCCGTCCCGCGATCTCCGTGCCGTCGGCGAGGCGGACGACGATCCGCGCGCCGCGCGCCGCGCGCGAGACGGCGCGGACCTCGTCCAGCACGCCGCGCCACGACGCGTCGTCGGCGCAACGCGGCGCGAGCTCTTCCATCCGCCGCAGGAAGTGCGCCGCGACCTCCGCCCGCGCGTCGCGTCCCGCGAACCCCGGCGCCGGCCCGGCCGGTCCGGCGAGCGCCGGCGCGACGGCGGAGGGATCGCCGCCGACGTTCAGGCCGACGCCGAGCAGCAGCGTCGGCGCGGCGGGGCCGTCGGGGGACGGCGAAAGGAGTTCCATCAAGATTCCCGCGATCTTCCGCTCGCCGGCCACGAGGTCGTTCGGCCAGTCGAACTCGACCTCGTCTCCGCCCGCCGCGCGCAGCGCGTCGCGCGCCGCGAGCGCCGCGGCGAAGCCGCAGCGCCAGCCGTCGGCCGGCGCTCCCGGAGGCGCGAGGACGAGCGTCATGTAGAGCCCGCCCTCCGGCGAGACGAACGTCCGTCCCTGCCGCCCGCGTCCCGCCGTCTGCCGCCCGGCGACGACGAGCGTTCCGTCTTCGGCGCCGGCCGCGGCGAGGCGCCGCGCCTCGGCCATCGTCGTGTCCGTCTCGTCGAACCATGCGAGCGTGCGGCCGTAGCGCCGCGTCGTCAGCAGGCCGGCGAGCCGCTCCGCGAACGGGGACGCGCTCAAGGGGCGGCCTCGAAGTCGAGCGCGACGTCCACCGCCCGCGCGCCGTGGGTCAGCGAGCCGAGCGACAGACGATCGACGCCGGCCTCGGCGTAGGCGCGGAGATTCCCCGCGCGAAGCCCGCCCGAGGCCTCGAGCTTGGTCCGCGCCCCCGCGCGGCGCCGCGCCGCCTCGCGGACCATCTCCGGCGTGAAGTTGTCGAGCAGGATGAACCCCGCCCCCGCGGCGAGCGCGACGTCGAACTCCTCGAGCGAATCGACCTCCAGCTCGACCCGCGCGAGGTCGTGCCCCGCGCGGCGCAGCCCAAGGACGACCTCCTTCATGCCGCCGACGAACTGCTTGTGGTTGTCCTTGACCAGCACGAGGTCGAAGAGACCGATGCGGTGGTTCTCGCCGCCGCCGCAGGCCACGGCGTACTTCTCGAGGAGCCGCAGCCCGGGGGTCGTCTTCCGCGTGTCGGCGATCGTCGCCTTCGTCCCCGCGATCTCCGCCACGCAGCGCGCGGTGAGCGTCGCCACGCCGGAGAGGCGCGAGACGATGTTGAGCAGCGTCCGCTCGCCGGAGAGGATCGCGCGCGCCGCGCCGTCCAGGCGCAGCAGCGGCGTTCCCGCCGCGACCGTCGTCCCTTCCTGCGCCAGAACGGCCGCGGCGACCGCGCCCTCGCCGCGCGCCGCCATCTCGTCCATCGTCAGACGCCCGAACGGCAGGCCGCAGACGACGAGTTCCTCGCGCGCGACGACGACGGCCCGCGCCCGCCCCGTCGCCGGGACGAGGGCGCGCGTCGTGACGTCGCCCGCGCCAAGGTCTTCGTCGAGGGCGCGGCGCAGCAGCTCGCGCGCCGCGTCCTCGGGGAAAGCGCTCACCGCCCCAGCGCCGCGACGAGCTTGTCCAGCTCGGCGAGGCGTCCCTCGAGCGCGGCCATCCGCGCCCGCTCCTTGGCGACGACGTCGGCCGGCGCGCGGTCCACGAAGTTGGCATTGCCGAGCTTCTTCGCCACCGCGGCGAGTTCCTGCTCGGCCTTTCCCCGCTCCTTCGTCAGACGCGCCTTCTCGGCGCCGAGGTCCACGGCGCCGGCGAGCGGCATCACGACCTCGACCGAGTCGAGCACCTGGCGCTTCGACGGCTCGTCCGGCGCGGCGCCCTCGAGCACCTCCACCTTGCCGGCCCGGGCGAGGAGCGCGATCCGCGCGGCGAAGCCGCGCAGCGCGGCCGCCCCTTCCGGACGGCGCGGGCGGAGCCGCAGGTCCACCGGCTTCGACGGCGCGACGCCGGCCTCGGCGCGCAGCGCGCGCGCGGCGGCGACGGGGGCGATCAGCCAGTCCTCGACCAGCTTGCGCGCCGCCCCGCGGTCGATCCCCTCCGCGCCGGAGACGAGCGGCGCCGCGGGGGTCGGATAGGCGGCGAGGGCGAGCACTTCCGGATCGCCGGCGCGCCGCGGCAGGTTCTGCCAGAGCTCTTCGGTGATGAACGGCGCGATCGGATGGAGCAGCCGCAGCGCGCCGTCGAGCACGTCGAGCATCACCGCCGCGCGGACGCGGCGCCGCTTCTCGTCGGCGTCGTCGGCGAGGTCCGGCTTGGAGAGCTCGATCGACCAATCGCAGAAGACGTTCCAGAGGAAGTGGTAGATCTTCTCCGACACGTGGTCGAAGCGGAACTCGCGCATCGCGCCGTCCACCTCGTCCACGAGGTCGAGGTACTCGGCGAGCAGGTAGCGGTCGAGCTCGTCGAGGTCCGCGGCGCCGTAGGCGGCGCGCGGATCGCCGGGGAACGTCTCCAGCCGCATCAGCAGGAAGCGGGTCGCGTTCCAGAGCTTGTTCATGAAGGCGCGGTAGCCGACCAGCCGCTCCTCGGACAGCGCGAGGTCGGAGCCGGGGCTGGCCAGGGCGGCGAGCGTGAAGCGGAGCGCGTCCACGCCGTGCTCGTCGATCGTCTCGCCCGGATCGACCGCGTTCCCCGACGACTTCGACATCTTCTTGCCGTGCGCGTCGCGCACCAGTCCGTGGTAGAGCACGGTGCGGAACGGCACGTCGCCGACCTGCTTGAGGCCGGACATGATCATCCGCGCCACCCAGAAGAAAATGATGTCGAAGCCGGTGACGAGGACGTCGGTCGGGTAGTAGCGGGCGAGGTCCTCCGTCTTGTCGGGCCAGCCGAAGACGGAGAACGGCCAGAGCTGCGAGCTGAACCACGTGTCGAGGACGTCGGAGTCCTGCTCGATGTTCTTCGAGCCGCAGTGCCGGCAGGCGGTCGCGTCCTCGCGCGAGACGGTCACGCCGCCGCAGTCCGCGCAGTGCCACGCCGGGATGCGGTGGCCCCACCAGAGCTGGCGCGAGATGCACCAGTCCTTGATCTCCTCGAGCCAGTGGAAGTAGGTCTTCTCCCACTGCTGCGGGACGAAGCGGATCTTGCCGCTCCGCACCGCGTCGAGCGCCGGCGCGGCGAGCGGCTCCATCTTGAGGAACCACTGCGTCGAGATCGTCGGCTCGACGATCGTCCGGCAGCGCTGGCAGCGGCCGGGGGCGTAGGGGTTCGGCTGCGCGCCGCGGAACAGCCCCTTCTCGGTCAGCGCCTTCTTCACCGCCTCGCGCGCGGCGAAGCGGTCGAGGCCGGCGAACGGCCCGCCGTTCTCGTTGACGACCGCCCGCTCGTCGAAGATCGAGATCTCGGCCAGGCCGTTGCGGCGGCCGCACTCGAAGTCGTTCGGGTCGTGGGCCGGCGTGACCTTCACCGCGCCGGTGCCGGTCGTCATGTCGGCGAGGATCGGGTCGGCGACGACGCGGATGTCGCGCTCGGGGAAGAACGGATGGAGCACGCGCCGCCCGACGACCGACTTCCAGCGCTCGTCGTCGGGATGCACCGCGACCGCCGCGTCGCCGAGCATCGTCTCCGGACGGGTCGTCGCGACGACGATCTCGCCGCCTCCCTCGAGCGGGTAGGCGAACGACCACATCTCCCCCGTCTCCGGCTCGTCGCGGTCCACCTCGAGGTCGGAGAGCGCGGTGCGGCAGGACGGGCACCAGTTGATCAGCCGCCGCCCGCGGTGGATCAGCCCTTCGTCGTAGAGCCGGACGAACGTCTCGCGCACCGCGCGGGAGAGGCCGGGGTCGAGCGTGAACCGCTCGCGCGACCAATCGCACGACGCGCCCAGGCGCTCCAGCGTGGCGACGATCCGGTCGTGGTACTCCCCCTTCCACTTCCAGACCTCGGCGACGAACGCCTCGCGCCCCATCTCGTGCCGCGACTTCCCTTCGGCCTTCAGCCGCCGCTCGACGACCATCTGCGTGGCGATCCCCGCGTGGTCCGATCCGGGCACCCAGAGCGTCTCCTTGCCCAGCATGCGGTTCCAGCGGACGAGCAGGTCCTGCAGCGTGTAGTCGAGCGCGTGCCCGATGTGCAGCGCGCCGGTGACGTTCGGCGGCGGGATGACGATCGTGAAGCGCTCGCCGTCGGCCGACGGGCGCGGGCGGGCGATCTCCGCCCGCTTCCACATCTCCGCCACCCGGGACTCGTACGTCTCGGGCCGGAAGGCCTTTTCCAAGTTCATCGAGTCGGTTCTCCAAAGACGCCGAGCGGATCGTCCTCGACGCGTTCGCCGCGCGCCCGCTCGCGGGCCAGCCGCTCGAGCAGGTCGGGCGCCAGCTCCCACACGATTTCGCGGACGATCCCCGGAATCATCTCTTGCGCGACGCGCCGGATCTCGGCGCGCGCCAGTTCGTCGAGCGGCGACGGCGGCGCGGGGGGCGGCGCCCCTTCGGCGACGCCGCGCCGGACCTCGGCCGCGATCCGTTCCTCGAGCCCCAGCGCGGCGATCTCGGCCCGCGCCGCCTCGCGCCCCTCGTCGGCGCGCGCGGCGAACGCCGCGTCGAGCGCGCGCTGCACGACTTCGTCCAGACGGAGCCCGGCGACCGCCTTCTGCGCCTCGGCGCGCGCGGCGGCGACCGCCTCCGCGGCGGCCTTCTGCGCCTCGGCGCGGGCCGTCGCGATCGCCTCCGTCGCCGCGGCGCGGCGCAGCCGCTCGTCGAACGACGGCGCGCCGATCTGCGCGCGGACTTCGTCCCGCACCAGCGCCGACCAGTCGGCCGGCAGAAGCGCGGCCAACTGCAGCCGCACCTCGTCCCGCACCTTCTCCGGGATCTCGTCGGCGGCCCTGCTCGTCGGCGCGGCGATCCGTCCGCCGAGCAGCTTCTCCAACTCGGCGCGCACGATGTCGGCGACGACCGGCCCGGCGGGCGCGGGGGGCGCGACGGGCGGGTTGACCAAGTCGAACGACGTGTCGCCGACCAGCGGCGAGCGCCCGACCTGCCAGCCGTTCGGCTCCTCGACCCGCGGCCAGACGTGCGGCCTGGTCGACGCCGCCGACGGCGGCCGCTGCGGCTCGGCGGGCGCGGGCGGCGGCGCCTCGGCCTCCGCCGGGCGCGGCTCGGCGCCGCGCGGCGCGGCCGGCGTCTCGAACGGCACGCCGATCGTCTCCCCCACCCGCCGCAGCAACGCCTGCGGCTCGAACGGCTTGGCGAGGAACCCGCGCGCGCCGGAGGCGTTGGCGCGCCCCTCGTCGAACGGCTCGAACGCGCCGGTCAGGAGCAGGATCGGGACCTTCTCCAGGCCGGCGAGACGGTGGATCGCCGCGGCCGTCTCGTAGCCCGACAGACCCGGCATCAGCACGTCGCAGAGCACGATGTCGGGGCGTTCCCGCTCCGCGGCCGCGACCGCGGAACGGCCGTCGTCCACCGCGACGACGCGGACGCCGTACGGCTCGAACGACGACTCGACGACGCGCCGAATGGTGGCGCTGTCGTCGGCGACGAGAATGACGGGGACCGCGGGGACTTTGCTCATCGTCAAGGCGCTCCCGCGCGGCGCGGCGACGGGACTGCCGAACGAACCGCGCGCGGCGGACGGGACGAGCCCGCCCGCCGCGACAAGTGGCCTTCAGTCACTCGGCGTGGCTGGCGACGTTCTCGTCCACCCACTTGATCATTTGCTCCGTGCTCGTCCCGGGGCGGAAGACCGCGGCGATGCCGGCGGCCTTGAGGCCCGGAATGTCGTCTTCGGGGATGATGCCGCCGCCGAACACGACGATGTCCCCCGCGCCCTTCTCCTTGAGCATCGCGGTGACCTTGGGGAACAGCGTGTTGTGGGCCCCGGAGAGGATCGACAGCCCGACGGCGTCCACGTCCTCCTGAAGCGCCGTTTCCACGATCTGTTCCGGCGTCCGGTGCAGACCGGTGTAAATCACCTCGTGCCCGGCGTCGCGAAGGGCACGGGCGATGATCTTGGCGCCGCGGTCGTGCCCGTCGAGGCCGACCTTGCCAATGAGCAGCCGCAGCCGCTTCTTGCCCGTTTCCATGGCTTCGTCCTTGATGCGCTGTGGGGATGCGCGGCGCTAGATTAGCGCAGATTCCTCCCACGCGCCGAAGACCTCGCGGACCGCCGCCGAAATCTCGCCCACCGTGGCCGAACGGCGCGCCGCCTCGAGGATCGCCGGGAAAGAATTTATCCCCTTCCGGCAGGCCTCGCGCACTTCGGCGAGCGCGGCGAGGACGGCCTTTTCGTCGCGACGCCCGCGCACGGCGGCGAGGCGCGCGCGCTGCCGTTCCTCGACCGCGGGATCGACCCGCAGCAGCCGCGGCGGCGCGTCCTCCTCCGGCGGCACGGCGAACCGATTGACGCCGACGACGACTTTCTCCCCGCTTTCGACCGCCCGCTGCTCCGCCGACGCCGCCTCGGCGATCTCGCGCTGCGGATAGCCGCGCTCGATCGCCGCGACGATCCCGCCCATCCCCTCGATCCGGTCGAGGAGCGCCGCCGCCTCTCGTTCGATACGGTCGGTCAGCCACTCGACGTAGTACGAGCCGCCGAGCGGATCGACGGTCGCGGCGACCCCCGACTCGTGGGCGACGACCTGCTGCGTCCGCAGCGCGACCCGCGCCGCCTCCTCGGTCGGCAGGCAGAGCGTCTCGTCGTAGGAGTCGGTGTGCAGCGACTGCGCGCCGCCGAGCACCGCGGCCAGCGCCTGCAGCGCGACCCGCGCGACGTTGACCAGCGGTTGCCGGTCGGTCAGCGTGCAGCCCGCGGTCTGCGCGTGGAACCGCAGCGCCAGCGAGCGCGGGTCGCGCGCCCCGTGCCGCGCGGCGAGGCGGGTCGCCCAGAGGCGGCGCGCGGCGCGCATCTTGGAGATCTCCTCGAAGAAGTCGTTGTGGGCGTTCCAGAAGAAGCTGAGGCGCGGGGCGAACGCGTCCACGGCGAGGCCGCGGCGGATCCCCTCCTCGACGTAGGCGAAGCCGTCGGCCAAGGTGAACGCCAGCTCCTGCACCGCCGTCGAGCCGGCCTCGCGGATGTGGTAGCCGCTGATCGAGACCGGGTTCCAGAGCGGCGCCTCGCGCGCGCAGAACTCGACGACGTCGAACGCCAGACGGACGCTCGGCGCCGGCGGGTAGATGTACTCCTTCTGGGCGATGAACTCCTTGAGGACGTCGTTCTGCAGCGTGCCGCGCAGCCGGTCGAACGGGACGCCGCGCCGCTCGGCGAGCGCGAGGTACATCGCGAAGACCGCGGCCGCCGGCCCGTTGATCGTCATCGACGTCGAGACGTCCTCGAGCGGGATGCCGTCGAAGAGAATCGCCATGTCCTCGACCGTATCGACCGCCACCCCTTCCCGGCCGACCTCGCCCAGCGCCGCCGGATCGTCGCTGTCGCGCCCCATCAGCGTCGGCAGGTCGAAGGCGACGGAGAGGCCGGTCTGGCCGCGCTCGAGCAGGTACTTGAAGCGGCGGTTCGTCTCCTCCGCCGCGCCGTAGCCGGCGAACATCCGCATCGTCCAGAGCCGGCCGCGGTGCATCGTCGCGTGGACGCCGCGCGTGAACGGAAACTCGCCGGGGAAGCCGAGCCGCTCCCGCGGGTTCCAGTCCGGGCCGAGGTCCTCGGGGAGCGCGACGCGCGGGACTTCCACGCCGGACGAGGTGACGAAGCGCGCGGCGCGTTCGGGCGCGCGGGCGAGCGACTCGGCGAGCGTCGTGGTCTCCCACTCGGCGCGGCTGCGGCTGACGCGAACGGAGCGGCCCATCTGTTCCTCCTCGCCCCGTCCGGGGCGGACGACATATGTACGGAGGAACG
>JAJFTU010000059.1 GCA_021372775.1 bacterium
TTCTCGGCCAGCAGATCGACGAGGTCCTGCTCGTAGACGAACTCGCGGACGCCGTTCCCCTTCTCGCGCACCTTCACGACGCCGTCGGCGTAGCCGACGAACCAGCCCTCGCGCGCCGGCGCCGCGTCCTGCAGGTCCGCGGCGCGCGCGAGTTGGTCTACGAGCAGGATCTCGTCGATCTGCTGGCCGAGAACGCGGGCTTCTGGCGGCGGGTCGGCTCGCTCGACGTGCTGCCCGGCGACCGCGTCGTCTTCGTCGGCGATCCGGCGACCGAGCGCGCGCTCGTCTTCGGGCTGCGCGAACGGCAGGGGAGCGCCGACGACCGCAACAGCCCGCGCTTCCGCTGGACGATCGCGCGCGACCGCGCGGCGCTCGAGGCGAAGCTGGCCGACCTCGCGCCGGTCGGGACGCTGCAGGACGTCGTCGTCGCCCGGCGCGGCCGCTCGGGGCGCGTCGCCTCGATCGACCTGCGCGGCTCGGCGGGGCGGGCGACGGTCGAGGGGTTCCGCTTCTCGCGGGCGATCGACCTGCCGGAGACGCTCTTCACGATGGACATCCAGCGGGAGAAGGACGGCGCGCTGCGGCGGATCGTCTTCCACGGCCGCGGCTGGGGGCACGGCGTCGGGCTTTGCCAGTACGGCGCCTACGGCATGGCGCAGCGCGGCGCCGACGTGCGCGCGATCCTCGCCCACTACTACACCGGCGCGGGGCTCGTCGCCCTGCCGGCCGAATGACGATGGCCGCGGGCGCGAAGGACGCGACGCGCGGCGGACGCCGCGGCGACGACGCCGCGGGGCGCGGATCGGGCGTCGGCCGCGCAGGCGGGGCCGCGGGGCGCGGATCGGGCGTCGGCCGCGCAGGCGGGGCCGCGGGGCGCGGATCGGGCGTCGGCCGCGGAAACGACGGCCGCGCGGGCGAGGCGTCCGGCGCGGCGCGGGACGATCAGCGGCTCGGCTTCGCCGTCGCCGTCGCGCTGCTGCTCCTCTTCGTCGCCGCGCGGCTCGCGCTGCGCGCGTTCGGTGGCGCGTGAGCGCGCCGCGGCTCGTCGCGCTCGTCGGCCCGACCGGCACGGGAAAGACCGCGCTCGCCTGCGCGATCGCCGACCGCGTGCCGTGCCGGCTGATCTCCTGCGACGCGCTGCAGGTCTACCGCGGCCTCGACGCCGCGACCGCCAAGCCGGAGGGCGAGGAACGGCGGCACCCGTGGGCGCTCGTCGATTGGGTCGATCCGCGCGAGGACGTCAACCTCGGGCGGTTCGTGCGCGCCGCCGAAGCGGAGGTCGCCGCGGCCGCCGCCGAGGGGCGCGCGGCGCTGCTCGTCGGCGGCACCGGGCTCTACCTGCGCGGCCTCCTCAAGGGGGTCGCCGAGGCGCCGCCGCGCGACGAGGCGCTCCGCGCGCGGCTCGCCGCGCTCGCGGCGCGGCGCGGCGTCCCGTTCCTCCATCGCGCGCTCTCGCGGCTCGATCCGCGGACCGCCGCGCGCCTCGCGCCCAACGACCGGCAGCGGCTGGCGCGGGCGCTCGAGGTGCGGCTCCTGACCGGGACGTCGCTCGCCGCGCTGCAGGACGGCGGCTGGTCGCGGCCCGACCGGTATCCGGCGCTGAAGATCGGGCTGACGCTGCCGCGGGAGGAGCTCTACGCGCGGCTCGACGCGCGGGCGGCGGGCTTCTTCGCCCGCGGCCTCGTGGCCGAGGTGCGGCGGCTGGTCGAGGAGGAGGGGGTGCCGCGGGAGGCCAACGCCCTGCGGGCGATCGGCTACCGCGAGGTCCTGCGGGCGCTCGCCGCGGAGGGGCCGCTCGACGAGGCCGCGCTCGTCGCCGAGACGCGGCGCGCGACGCGCCAGTACGCCAAAAGGCAGCTCACGTGGTTCCGCGGGGAGCCGGGGATGGAGTGGTTCGACGCGCGGAAGCCGGGGCTGGCCGACGAACTGGCGGCGCGGATAGCCGCGTTTGCGTCGCCCCCGCGGGACGCCGCATCGGTATAATCAGGCCATGACCGACAACGCGGAAGAGAAAGACTTT
This sequence comes from bacterium, assembly GCA_021372775.1. Taxonomy (NCBI): domain Bacteria; species bacterium. Next base: position 2,021 of record JAJFTU010000059.1, read on the forward strand.
CAAGCCGCGATGCTGGCCAAGTTCCGCCGCGAAGGCGGTCTCTTGGCGGTGTGGCTGGTCTCCGGGAAGCGGTTGATCGGGCGGCTGAAGGGGTTCGACCGGTTCACGATCCTGCTCGAGCACGCGGGCGAGGACCACCTCGTCTTCAAGCACGCGATCGCGACGATCGGCCCCGCGCGGGACGTTCACCCGCGCGAGTGACGCGTCCCGCTCCGGAGTCTCGACCCTTTCGCCCGGTCCGTCCGCGCGGCGAAGGGGAGGGGCGGGGACTCCCCCGCCGGCCTTCGTCCCCGCGCCGCTTCGGGCAGTCAGGTCAGCGCCGGAAGATTCCGCTGCGCCCGCCGGAGGAGGAGTCCTTGCCGGCCTCGGCCTGCGAGAGCTCCCGCACCCGCGCCTGCAGCCGTTCGACCTTCGCCTCCAGCTCGACCCGCTGCGCCTCGAGCGCGCGGGCCGCGCGGTCCCGCTCCTCTTCGAGCTGACGGATCCGGTCCTCGACCGTGCCGTCGCGCTGCGTCTGCTCGTTGAGCCGCGTCTGCAGGTCGCGGATCCGCTCCTCGCGGTCCTGGATCTCGGTCTTGAACCGCTCGTTCTGGTCCTGGTAGAGCTTCTCGATTTCCAGCAAGCGCGCGATGCGCGAGTAGTCGGCGTCGGACGGCATCGCAGCCTCCTGGCCGGGGGCGTCCGTGCCGCCGGCCGCGGCGAAGAAGAACTTCCGCAGCATCAAGTCGAGGTCGCCCGGGTTCGGGGAGGTCTCGAGCGCCTTCTGGCGCGTGACGACGTTGTTGATCACCAGCGCGGCGAGCGACTGGTTCATCGACTGCATGCCGTGGTAGGCGACCGACTTCTCGATCTCCTCCGCCAGCTCGGCGATCGCGCCGTCCTTGACCAGCTTGGCGACGCGCGGCGAGTCGCGCAGGATCTCGACCGCGGCGACCATCCCGTGCCCGTCCTGCCGCTCGACGAGCTGCAGGCTGACGATGGCGCGCAGCACCGTGGAGAGCTGCTGCCGCACCTGCCGGTGCTGCTCGGCGGGGAAGAGGTCGATGATCCGGTCCACCGTCTGCGCCGCGGAGTTGGTGTGGAGCGTCGTCAGCACGAGGTGGCCCGTCTCGGCCGCCGCGAGCGTCGTGGACATCGTCGCCAGGTCGCGGTTCTCGCCGACCATGATCACGTCCGGGTCCTGCCGCAGCGCGTTGCGCAGCGCGTCGGCGAACGACGGCGTGTCGGTGCCGACCTCGCGCTGCGTCACCGAGGCGAGGTCGTCGGTCAGCAGGAACTCGATCGGGTCCTCGATCGTCACGATGTGGACCCGCCGCTTGGCGATGATCTCCCGCAGCAGCGCGGCGAGCGTCGAGGACTTGCCGGAGCCGGTCGGGCCGGTCAGCAGCACCAGCCCCTGCTTGAACTCCGCGAACTGCTTCAGGACCTCGGGCAGGCCCCATTCGTCGAGCGAGGGGAAGGCGAACGGCACGCGGCGGAAGACGCCGCCCAGCGTGCCGCGCTGGTAGAAGATCGTGCCGCGGAAACGGGACACGCCGGGGAGCGAGTAGCCGAACTCGACGCAGAGCCGGTCTTCGAGCTGCGTCTTCTGCCGGTCGGTGAGCAGGCCGCGGAGGATCCGGTCCAGCTCGTCCGGGCGCACCGGCGGCCCCTTCAGCGGGACGAGTTTCCCCCGCAGCCGGAGCAGCGGCGGCCGCATCGGCTTGAGGTGCAGATCCGAGGCTTCGTTCTGGACCATGAACCGCAGCAGGTCGTCGAGCGGGTACTGCGGCGGGCCGGACTTGCCCTCCGGCGCCTTCGGCGTCGGGCCGACCGGCAAGCTGTCCAGCGTCGTCTCGGGGACGAGCGGATCCGTCTCCTGCGCCACGTGCGCCTCTCCGCCGGCGCGCTTGGTGACCGTCCGCGCGCCCGGCCGTAGGGAACAACATAAGGCGTCGCCCCTTTCGCCTCAACCGCCCCCGCGCCGCCGGCGCCGCGGCGGGGGCGGACTGCGCCGCAATCCGGGCTAGAATCGTCGTCACAATGTCGCGAATCGACTCCGCCCTGCGCCAACTGACGTTGGCGAATCAACTCACGTTGCTTCGGCTCGCCGCCGTGCCGGCGTTCGCGCTCGCCCTGCTCAACGGGCGCGCGGCGTGGGCGTTCTGGATCTTCGTCGGGGCCTCGATCACCGACCGGCTCGACGGGATCGCCGCCCGCCGCCTCGGCCAGCAGACCGCCCTCGGGGCGTACCTCGACCCGGCGGCCGACAAGCTGCTGATGCTGGCGACGTACGTCATCCTCGCCCTGCCGCAGCCGCTGCGGTCGTTCCCCGACTTTCAGCTTTCGCGCCCGATGCCGGCCGCGCTGACGCTGATCGTCGTCGCGCGGGACGTCGTGATCGTCGTCGTCGCGCTGGGGCTCTTCCTCGCCTACGGCGAGACGAAGTTCGCGCCGCTGCGGATCGGCAAGTGGGCCACCGCCTGCGAGATGGGGACCGGCGCGCTCTACCTTTTGGCGAACGTCTGGGACGGCGTGCCGAACGTCGCGCTGACGATCGCCGCCGTGGCGACGGTCGCGTTCGGCGTCGGCTCCGCCGTCGCCTATCTGTTGCGGACCAGCCACGCCCAGCGTTCGCGCGACGAAGGGGGGGACCAGCCTTGAACCGTTTGCCGCCCGCCGTGAAGTGGATCGGCGGCCTGCTGCTCTTCGCCGCGGCGGGCTGCCTCGCCTTCCGCCTGCGCTCGATCCTCGGGGCGCTCGGCGCCGCGCTGATCATCGCCTACGCGCTGGAGCCGGCCGTCTCCTGGCTCGAGCGGCGGCGCGTGCCGCGGTCGCTCGGCGCGGCGCTGATCGCCCTCGCCGCGGTCGGCGCGGTCGTCGGCGCCTTCCTCGTCGCCGCGCCGGTCTTCGCCGACCAGCTCTCGCGCTTCGCCGACTCGGTCAAGCTGGAGAAGGCGTTCGACCCGAAGGCCTGGCCCGACTGGCTGACCGGCTGGATCCAGTCCCATCAGGCGCAGATCGAGACGTACAAGCTGAAGCTCGTCGCCTGGGCGGAAGGGAACGCGGCGCGTCTCGCGACGTCGGCGGCGACGGCGCTGGCCAAGGTGACCTCGTCGCTCGCCGGACTGATCGTCGCGCTCCTCAACCTCGTCGTCGTGCCGGTGATCGCCTACTACCTCGTCGTCGACTTCCCGAAGCTGAAGGCGACGTTGTCCGCGCTCGTGCCGCGCCCCGCGCTCCCCGAGGTCTCGCGGATCGGCGGCGAGGTGGACGCGGTGCTCCGCTCGTTCCTCCGCGGGCAGCTGATCGTCGCCCTCTCGATGGGGGCGATGTACGCCGCGGGGCTGACCGCGCTCGGCACGCCGCTCGGCGTGCTCGTCGGTTTCGCCGCCGGGCTGCTGAACATGGTCCCGTACCTCGGCCTCGCCGCCGGGATCATTCCCGCCCTCGCGCTGAACTTCCTCGAGCACCAGTCGTGGGGACGGCTCGTCGGCGTCCTCGCCGTCTTCATCGTCACGCAGAACGTCGAGGGCTGGATCCTCACGCCGCGCCTCCTCGGCACGTCGCTCGGGCTCCATCCGGTCGTCGTCGTCCTCGCGATCATGGTCGGCGGAGAATTGTTCGGCTTCCCCGGGATCATCCTCGCCGTGCCCGCGGCCGCGGCCATCTCCGTCTTCGTGCGCGAGGGGGTGCGCCGCTACCGGGACTCGCGGCTCTACCAGGGGGCGCCGGCGGCGCCGGAGAGCGGCGATGCGCGCTGAACGGGCCGTCCTCGACCGTCTGGAGTGGGAGGGGATCCGCGCCCTCTTCGCCGCCCGCGCGCGGACGCCGATGGGCGTCGGCTTCGCGCGGGCGCTGCGGCCGCTGCCCGACGCCGGCGCGGTGGAGCGGGCGCAGGAGCTGGTCGCCGAGATGCGCGCCGCGCGGGCGCGCGCCGGCCGGCTGCCGATCGCCGAGGTCGCCGATCCGGGGCTCGCGCTCGAGGCGCTGCAGGTCGCGGGGAAGCAGCTCGACGGCCGCACGATCTACGAGACGGTCCACATGCTCGCCGTCGCGCGCGGCACGGCGCAGGCGGTCGAGGCGCTCGATCCGGCCTTCTTCCCCGAGCTCGTCGCCGAGGCGCGGACGCTGCCCGACGTCTCGGCGATGGTCGATCCGATCATCGACAACCTCGGCCCGGACGGGCTGCTCGCCGACCACGCCAGCCCCGAGCTGGCGCGCGCGCGGGCCGAGATCCGCCGGCTGAAGGAGCAGGTGGAGACGGTCCTCTCCGGGCTGCTCAAGTCGGACTGGGCCGAGAACGTCCTGCGCGACCGCTACGTCACGCAGCGCAACGACCGCTTCGTCGTGCCGGTCCGGACCGACGCCCCGCGGCGCCTGCCGGGGATCGTCCACGCCAAGAGCGATTCGCTGAAGACCCTCTTCGTCGAGCCGATGGAGACGGTCGAGATGAACAACCAGCTCGCCCTGCTGCGCGAGGAGGAGCGGCAGGAGGTCGAGCGGATCCTGCGCGAGTACACCGAGGCGCTGCGCGACGGGCGGGAGGAGATCTCGCGCGCGGCCGACCTGCTCGGGCGGTTCGACCTGCTCGAGGCGACGGCCGACTGGGCGGAGGCGGCGCGCGCCTGCCGGCCGGACATCGCGCCGGGGATCGGCCTGCGCTTCGTCGGGGCGCGCCATCCGGCGCTGGAGAGCGCGCTCGCCGCGGAGAACCCGCCGCGCGCCGTCGTGCCGCTCGACGTGGACCTCGCCCGCGAAAAGCGGGTGCTCGTGATCTCCGGGCCGAACGCCGGCGGCAAGACGGTGGCGCTGAAGACGATCGGCTTGCTGACGCTGATGGCCCACGCCGGGCTGCCGCTGCCGGCGGTCGAGGCGCGGGTGCCGCTCGCCGAGCGGCTCTACGCCGACATCGGCGACGAGCAGTCGATCGAGGGGGCGCTCTCGACCTTCGCCAGCCACGTGAAGAACCTCGCGCGGATGATCGACGGCGCGGGGGAGGGCACGCTGGCGCTGCTCGACGAGATCGGCGCGGGGACCGATCCGGCGGAGGGCGCGGCCCTCGGCGCGGCCGCGCTGGAGCGGCTGATGGCCAAGGGCGCGCTCGTCGTGGCGACGACGCACCACGCCGCGATCAAGGCTTGGGCCTACCGCGCGCCGGGGGCGCTCAACGCGGCGTGCGACTTCGACGACGCCTCGCTCAAGCCGACCTACAAGCTCGTCTCCGGCGTCGCCGGCGCGTCGATCGGCCTGACGATGGCCGCGCAGCTCGGGCTCGACGCGGCGGTCGTCGAGGACGCGCGGCGGCGGCTCGATCCGTCCGGCGCCGAGGCGGCGCGGATGCTCGACTCGATCCGCGCCCTCGCCTCGGACCTGGAGACCCAGCGGGCCGAACTGGTCGCGCGGCGGCGCGAGCTGGACCGCGAGGCCGCGGAGCGCGCGGCGAAGGACCGCGAGGCGGAGGAGCGGCGGCGCGCGGAGTGGGAGCGGCGCGTCGAGCAGTTGATGAAGTCGTTCCGCTCCGACTCGGGGCGCGTGCTCGACCAACTGGCGGAGACGAAGGACCGCCGCGCGGTGGAGCGGGACCGCGCGCGGCGGGAGAAGGAGCTGCGCGCGAAGTACGTCACCGAGGCCGCGGCGGAGCGGCACGCGCCGGCGCCGGCCGGCTGGGTTCCGGAGGCGGGCGAGAAGGTCTTCGTCGCCTCGCTGAACAAGGCGGGGGTCGTGCGCGCGGTGCGCGGCCGGCGCGTCGAGACGCTGCTCGGCCAGGCGGTCTTCACCGTGCCGATCGAGGAGCTGCGGCCGCTTTCCGCCGCGGGGACGGCGCCGGCGGCGTCCGCGGCCCCGGCCGCGAAGACGTACGTGCGCCGCGCGCCGGCCGGCGTCGCGGCGGCGATGAGCGAGCGCGAGGTGCCGCTGGAGCTGCAGCTCCTCGGGCAGCGCGTGGACGAGGCGCTCGCCGGGCTGGAGCGGTACATCGACGACGCGCTTCTCGCCGGCGTGCCCGAGGTGCGGATCGTCCACGGCTACGGCACCGGCGCGCTGAAGAAGGCGGTGCGCGAATACCTCGACGGCCGCGAGGACATCGTCTCGTGGCGCGACGGCCGCGAGCGCGAAGGCGGCGGCGGCGCGACGGTCGTCAAGCTCCTTCCGGACGCGGACGAGGCCTGACGATGTCCGGCGCCGGCGACGACCCTTCGCCGGGGCGCCGCGCGCTCCGCGGCTCGTCGTGCGGGTCGCCGCTCGGCGTCGTCGCCGCGCTGCTTGCGCCGCTGCGGCGTCGGCCCGGCGAGTCGGCGGCGGCGCGGTGGATGCGGCGCGCGCTCGGCGTCGCCGCGGTCGCGGTCGCGGCGCTGCTGCTCGTTTGCGTGCCGCTCGTCGTCCACCCGCAGTGGGGCGTCGATCTCGCGCGGCGCGTCGCGCTCTGGCGCGCCGGAGCGGACACCGGCTTCGTCGAGGTGGACGGCGCGCGGATCGCTTGGGCTTCCGTCGGGAGCGGCCGGCCGATCCTCGTCGTGCACGGCCTCGGCGCGGAGAGCGCGGCGATGATGCCGCTGGCGCGCGCGCTCGCCGCGCGCGGCTTCCGCGCGACGATGATCGATCTGCCGGGCTGCGGCCGAAGCCCCGCCGGGCCCCGTCCGCTGACGATCGACGACGCCGGGAAGTACGCCGCCGACGCCGCGAAGGCCTTGGGGATGGGCGATCGCCCGACGATGCTCGGCCATTCGCTCGGCGGCTGGATCGTCGCCTGGCAGGCGCTGGCGCGCCCCGCGCGGACCGGGCCGATCGTCCTCGTCGCGCCGGCGGGGATGCTCTTCTCGCCGCCGCCGGTCGAGGACCTGCTGCCGACGACGGTGGCCGGCGCGCGGCGCAACCTCGCGCTGCTCTTCGTGCGGCCGCCGCGCGTGCCGGACTTCGCGCTCTGGATCAACGTGCGCAAGGACCGGCGCGGCAGCCGCGACCTGTGGCGTTCCGCGCTGACCGGCGAGAACCTGCTCGACGGCCGGCTCGGGGAGGTGAAGAGCCCGGCGCTCGTCGTCGCCGGCGCGCAGGACAAGATCGTGCCGCCGCGGACCGCGGAGGCGATGGCGCGCGGGATCAAGGACGCGCGGCTGCTCGTCCTGCCCGACGCCGGGCACATGCTGATCTGGGAGCGCGCCGACGCGGTCGCCGACGCCGCGGCCCGCTTTCTCGAGGAGCGCCGCGACGCGCCGGCGGCCGAGGCGACGCGATGATCTTCGGGCGAAACCGCGCGGGCGGGGAAGCGCCGGGCGGCGCGTCCGACGACGCGGCGGGCCGCGGCCATCGCCACGGCCACGCGCACGGCCACCCGCACGCCCACGCGCCGGCCGGCGACCGCTTCGACGCGCGGCTCCTCGCCACGACCGCGCTCAACGCCGTCGTCACCGTCGCCGAGATCGTCGGCGGGATCGCCGCCGGCAGCCTCGCCCTCCTCGCCGACGCGCTGCACAACCTGAGCGACGTCGCGGCCCTCGCCCTCGCCCTCGTCGCGCGGCGCCTCGGCCGCCGTCCGCCGACCGCGCGCTTCACCTACGGCTTCAAGCGGGTCGAGGCGATGGCCGCGCTGATCAACGGCCTCGCGCTGCTCGTCGTCTCCGGGTTCATCGCCGTCGAGGCCTTGAAGCGGCTGCAGGCGCCGGAGCCGCCGCACGCGACGGCGATGTTCCTCGTCGCGCTCGTCGCGCTGGCCGGCAACGGCTTCTCCGTGCTGCTGCTGCGCGGCCACGACCACGCCGACCTCAACCTGCGCGCCGCGGTGCTCCATCTCGTGCAGGACGCCTCCGCGTCGCTCGCCGTCGTCCTCGCCGCGCTCTTCTCCGGCACGCGGTTCGGGCCGTACCTCGACCCGCTGGCGTCGCTCTTGGTCTGCGGCCTCGTGCTGCGCGGCAGCTTCTCGCTCGTCGTCGAGGTGTTCCACGTCCTCGTCGAGGCGACGCCGCGCGGCCTCGACCTCGAGGAGCT
>JAJFTU010000060.1 GCA_021372775.1 bacterium
CGGCAACGCCGTCTGGTTCCTCGTCTCCGGCAGCAACTCCGTCGGCGAAGGCTCGCTCGGCACGCAGCGGCTCGGCGACGGCTCGGCCCCCGAACGCGACGCGGCGCAGTCGGCCCAGCGCTGCGGCGCGAACCCCTGATCCGACGTTTTCTCTTGGGTTCCTTCGAAGGCCCGTCGCTCCGCGCGGCGGGCCTTCTTCGTCGGCGCCGGAACGCGATCGAACGTCGCGCCGCGCCGACCTCGCCTACGCCTCGGCCGCGCGCGGCGCCGGCTTCGCGCGCTGCACGAGGGTCACGCCGACGATGACGAAGGCGCCGCCGAGGAGGGCGGCCGCGCCGGGGGACTCGCCGAGGACGAGCGCCGCGCTGGCCAGCGTGACGAGCGGCTGCACGTTCTGGAACGAGGCGAGGCGCGCCGCCTCGAGGCGCTCGAGGGCCAGCGACCAGCAGAGGTAGGCGATTCCCGAGCAGCCGATCCCGAGGTAGGCGAGCAGCGCCCAGACGCGCGGCGGCACGGCGAGCAGCTCGCGCGGGTCGCCCACCGCGAGATAGAACGCCACGGCGCCGGCCGCGCCCCAGGCGAAGATCCGCAGCGTCAGCGGCAGGCTGGCGCGGCCGGCCATCAGGCGGCGCGCGACGAGCGTGTAGACCGACCAGTTGAAGGCCGAAACGAGGACGAGCAGGTCGCCGCGCGTCGCGGGGAGCGCGAGCGAGGCCCGGCCGCCGCCGAGCATCACCGCCGTCGCGCCGGCGAAGCCGAGCGCCACGCCGAGCGTCTTCGGCCACGGGAACCGCTCGCGCAGCAAGAGCGCGGCGAGGCACGCCGTCGCGACCGGCGAGAGGGCGACGATCCAGCCGCAATGGTTGGCGGTCGTCAGGCGCAGCGCGTAGGTCTGCAGGCCGAGCTGCAACGGCACGCCGACGAGGCCGAGGAAGGCGCACCGCCGGCGGTCGCCGCGCCGCGCGTCGCCGCGGGAAGCGGCGTCGCCGCGTGCCGCAGCTTCGCCGCGTGCCGCAGCTTCGCCGCGGGCCGCAACGTCGCCGCCGGACGCAACGTCGCCGCCGGCGGCAGCGTCGCCGCGAACCGCAACGCCGCCGGCGCCGCGGAGCAGGAACGCCGCCGGCAGCAGCGCGGCGAGCGCGAGGACCGCGCGCACCGCGACGAGGCCGGCCGGCGAAATCTCGTCGAGGCAGAGCTTGACCGTGGCGAACGACGTCCCCCAGAAGAGGACCGGCACGGCGGCGAAAAGGTAGGCGGAAGCGGGGCGGCGCGGCACGCCGCTACTTTACGACGACGATGTCCACCCGGCGATTGATCGCGCGGTCCGACTCGTTGTCGTTCGGCGCGATCGGGCGGTACTCGCCGTAGCCGACGACGGCGACGCGCTTCGGGTCGATCGCCGAGTGGTCGAGCAGGTAGACCGCGACGTTGAGCGCGCGGGCGGTCGAGAGATGCCAGTTCGTCGGAAACGCCGGCGTGCTGATCGGGCGGTCGTCGGTGTGCCCCTCGATCCGGATCTCGTTCTTCATCCCGGCCAGCGTCTTGCCGAGCGACTCGAGGACCGGCACCGCCTCCGGGCGCAGCGAGTCGGCGCCGGGGTCGAAGAGCAGCTTCTCCGTCACGTGGACCGTGAGCCCGGCGGTGGTCTCGGAGAGGTTGATCTGCCCCGCCTGCACCGCCTCGCGGATCGCGTCGCGGACCTGCTGCTTGACCGCCTCGTCCATCCCGCCGCCCTGCCCCTCCCCTTGGCCGGGGCCCTTCTGGATCGGCGTCTCGAGCGCGCCGTTGGCGCCGGGCAGCAGCCCCGCGCCGCCCCCCTCGAAGACCGAGCCGAAGGCGGCCATCACCGCCTGGAACTTCTTCGCGTCCACCTGCGAGGAGGCGTAGAGGATGACGAACAGGCCGAGCAGCAGGGTGATCAAGTCGGAGTAGGTCAGCAGCCAGCGCTCCGAACCATCGTGCTCCGCGTGCTGCTTCTTCTTGCCCATCGCGCTACTTCTTGTTCGCCTGTCCCTGCTGGGACGACGGGAGCATCGACTCCAGCTTGGCGCGGGTGATCGCCGGCGCCTCGCCGGACTGGATCGAGAGCACCCCCTCGACCATCAGCTCCATCGCCATCGCCTCTTCCTGGTGGATCGCCTTCAGCTTGTCCCCCAGCGGCAGGTAGACGATGTTCGCGGCGAAGACGCCCCACAGCGTGGCGATGAAGGCCGAGGCGATGTGGTGGATCAGGTCGTTGGCGTCGCCGCCGGCGTTGGCCAGCGTCGAGATCAGCCCCATCACCGTGCCGATGACGCCCATCGTCGGCGAGTAGCCGCCCATCTTGGAGAAGAGCGCCTGGTTGGCCGAGTGGCGTTCGCCGATGTAGGCCAGCTCCGTCTCGGCGACGGAGCGGATCGTGCCCGGGTCCATGCCGTCGATCGCGAAGCTCAGGATCCGCCGCAGGAACGGGTTCTCGATCTTCGGCAGCTCCTTCTCCAGCGAGAGGAGGCTGTGCTTGCGCACGGTGGTGGCGTAGCCGACGATCGTCTCGATCAGCTCCCGCGCGTCCTCCTTCGACGGCATCACCGCGACCATCACGAACTTCGGCAGCGAGACGACGAGCTTGGTCGGCGAGGCGAGAAGCAGCGCGCCGAACGTCCCGCCGAAAACGATGATCATCGCCGGACCGAGGAAGAGGGCGCCCATCTTGCCGCCCTCGAGCAGGAACGAGCCGAAAATGGCGCCGCAGCCGAGCAGCAGCCCGGCGACGGTTCCAACTTCCAGCGACTTCTTCATGACTCGCCCGCTCCCGGCCTTCGCACGGAAGGCCTCACCCGCTTTTCGGCCGCGGCCCCTCGACCTTTAGCCCGCAAATCCTGTTCGCCGTTGCCCGTCCAAGGCCGCAAAACGCCGCGAGCCCGCCGCGCGACGGGGCGCGGCGGGCTCGCGGTCGATCGAAAAGTCGCTACTTGGTCCAGCGGTCAAGCCAACCCAGCACCGTGTCGTGCCAGAGGATGCTGTTCTGCGGCTTGAGCACCCAGTGGTTCTCGTCGGGCAGGTAGAGGAACTCGCTGGGGATCCCCTTCCGCTGCGCGGCGGTGAAGACGCCCATGCCGCCGGTCTCGACGACGCGGTAGTCCTTGCCGCCGTGGACGACGAGCACCGGCGTCTTCCAGTTCTTCACGAGGTTGATGGGGTTGTGCTTCTGGTAGCCGGCCTGGTTGTCCCACGGCGTGCCGCCGTGCTCCCACTCCGGGAACCAGAGCTCCTCGGTGTCGTAGTAGGCGAACTGCTCGTCGAGGTTGCCGTCGTGCACGACGAGGCACTTGAAGCCGTCGGGCCACGCGCCGGCGATCCAGTTGATCATGTAGCCGCCGTACGAAGCGCCGAGCGCGCAGGCGCGGCCGCCGTCGAGCCACGGGTACTTGGCCAGCGCCGCGGCGAGCCCTTTCTGCAGGTCCTCGAGCGGCGCGCCGCCCCAGTCGCCGCGGATCGCGTCGGTGAACTTCTGCCCGTAGCCGGTCGAGCCGTGGAAGTCGACCATCAGCGCGGCGTAGCCGCGGGCGGCGTAGGTCTGCGGGTTCCAGCGGTAGTGGAAGTCGTTGCCGAACGAGCCCTGCGGCCCGCCGTGGATCAGGAAGGCGATCGGGTACTTCTTCGCCGGGTCGAAGCCGACCGGCTTGACGATCCAGGCGTGGACCGTGTCGCCGTGGGCGCCGACGAAGGTGAACTGCTCCGGCTCGCCGAAGCCGACGGCCGCGAGGCGGTCCTTGTTGACCGCGGTGATCGCCTTGAACTCCGCGCCGTCGGTCTTGAGCGTGTAGAGCTCGTCGGGGGAGCGCAGGTGGTCGAGCGCGACGAGCAGCTTGTCGCCCGCGCGCATCGCCGCGGCCACGGTGCCGTACTTCGTCAGCCGCGTCGCGGCGCCGGTGGCCATGTCGAGGGCGAAGAGCGGATGGTGGCCGAGGTCGTCGGCGGAGACGAAGAGGGTCTTGCCGTCGGCGGAGAAGAACATGTCGCCGGCGGAGCGGTCCCACGCCGGGGCGAGTTCGCGCTCGGCGCCGGTCGCCCAGTCGCGGACCATGATCCGGAAGCGGTCGGCCTCGAAGCCGGGGCGCGACATCGCCTTGTAGACGAGCGTCTTGCCGTCGGGCGTGAAGAGCGGCGCGGTGTCCCACGCCTTGTTGGCGGCGGTGATGTTCTTCGGCGCGGCCGAGCCGTCGGCCGGGACGAGCCAGAGGTCGAAGTTGGTGGACCACGCCTCTTCGCGGCCGACGTTCTTGGCGCTGAAGACGACGTTCTTGCCGTCGGGCGCGAAGGTGTATTCATCGGTTCCGCCGAACGGGCGCGACGGGCTGTCGGCGTCCATCCCCTTCATCAGGTCGATCGGGGCGCCGCCGGCGACCGGCACGACGAAGAGGTGCGAGCGCTGGCCGGTGTCCCACGTGTCCCAGTGGCGGAAGAAGAGCTTGGTGTAGAGGCGGCCGCTGGCCGGCGCCTTCTCCTGCTTCTCCAGCTTGTCCTTGGTGCAGGCCAAGTCGGCGCAGTCCGGGAAGACGGCGATCGAGACGAGGAGACGGCCGCCGTCGGGGGAGACGATGAAGTTGTCCACGTCGAGCGGCAGGCGCGTCGCCTGCTCCGCCTCGCCGCCGTCGAGCCGCAGGCGGAAGACCTGCGAGGAGCCGCCGCGCGTCGAGAGGAAGTAGATCGACTTGCCGTCCGGCGCCCAGCGCGGGTTCGACTCCGCCTCGGGGCCGAAGGTCAACTGGCGCAGCCCGGCGCCGTCGATCCCGACCATCCAGAGGTCGTAGCGTCCCTTGTTGGCGGCGAGATCGGTCGTGCGCAGCACGAAGACGACCTGCTTGCCGTCGGGGGAGACTTGAGGCTCGGAGATCCGTTGCATCGCCACGAGGTCGTGGACGTCGAACGGGTGAGGCGCGTCGGCGGGGGCGGCGAAGGCCGCGGCCGCGAACAGCGCCGGCGCGAGGAACGAAAGGAACGGGAGACGTCGCATCGGGGGCCCTCCGGAACTATCGGACGTTGAGCTACAGCCGGAAGGACGACTATACCCTTCGGCCCGCGGTCCGCCGAAAAGAAGACGGCCGCCCGGCGGTTTCGCCGGACGGCCGCCCCCGGCGACGACGCGCCGGGCCCTTCGGGCGTTCGACGCCTACTTCATCTCGAGCGTCTTGATCTCGCCCAGCCCGAGCTTCTCCAGCTCCGGCCGGACGACCGCCGCGTCGCCGACGACGATGATCGCCAGACGCGACGGATCGAGCGCCTTCCTGAGCGCGGCGTTGACGTCGGCCGCGCCGAGCTTCTTGAGCGACTCCGGGTAGGCCTCGACGGCGTCGTCCGGCAGGTCGTAGAGCGCGGTCTCGAACAGCTCGCGCGCGATCTGCCCGGCGGTCTCGAAGCGCCGCGCGTAGCCGTCCACGGCGGTCGCGCGGGCGAGCGTGAGTTCCTGGTCGGTCAGCGGCTTCGGCCCGACCGACGCCTCGAGGTCGGCGAGCAGCTCCTTGACCGTCGCCGCGGTGAACTTCCCCTGCACCGGCGCGCCGGCGGTGAAGAGGCCCGGCACGCGGCGGAAGTCGAACGCGGAGCGGGCGCCGTAGGTGTACCCCTTCGCCTCGCGCAGGTTGAGGTTGATCCGCGAGGCGAACTGGCCGCCGAGCGCCATGTTGGCGAGGTCGAGCGCGTCGTGCGCGGGATCCTTGCGCGCCGCGCCGACGGCGGCGGCGAGGACCGTGGACTGCGTCGCGCCCGGCTTGTCCAAGAGATAGACCGTGCGTCCGCCGAGCTGACGCGGCGCCGTCGGCGCGGCCTCCGGCGCGGGGCCGCCGGCCCAGCCGCCGAACGTCTTGGCGAGCAGCGGCTCGATCTCGGCGCGCGTCACGTCGCCGACGACGATCAGCGTCGCGTTCTTCGGCGTGTAGTGGGACTTCCAGAAGGAGCGCACGTCGTCCTGCGTCGCGGCGCCGACGTCCGCGGCGTCGCCGAGCGGCAGGTGGCCGTACGGATGCTTCCCCATCACGACCGACGAGGCCGCCTCGGCGGCGAGCCACTCCGGCATCGCGCGGAGCTGCTTGAAGCGGACGATCCGGCGGTCCTTGACCCGCCGCAGCTCGTCGGCCGGGAAGTCGGGGCGAAGCACGACGTCGCCGTAGAGGGCGAGCGAGCGGACGAGGTTCGGCTTGAGCGCGGAGAGATAGACGGTGGTGGCGTCCATCGAGGCGTTGGCGTCGAACTCCGCGCCGAGCGCCTCGAACTCCTCGTGGATCGCTTCGCCCGGCTTTCCGGCGGCCCCTTCGGCGAGCAGCTCGGCGGTCAGCGAGGCGAGGCCGAACCGGCCGGCCGGATCGGCCGCGGCGCCGCTCTTGACGACGAGCGCGGCGGCGACGAGCGGGGCGCGGTGGTGTTCGACGAGGATCACCGGAAGGCCGTTGGGCAGGGCGAAACGCTGCCGCGCGGGAAGCGCGAGCGGGCGCTCGGCGCCGCGCGCCGGCGCGACGGTGCGGTCGGGCGCGGCGACCTTCGAGACGGCCAGCTTGCCGAGCGGCTCGACGCGGGCGACGAGGCGGTTCGGGCCGAGCCAGCGCCGCGCGGCCTCGACGACCTGCCGCTGGTCGAGGTCCAGGTAGCGCTGCAGGTCCCAGCGGAACAGGTCGGGCCGGCCGAGGTAGTGGTGGTACTCGTTGATCTTGTCGGAGAGGCCGGTGAACGTGCCGAGGCTCTGCATCGAGCGGACGAACTCGCCCATCGTCGCCGTGCGGACCCGCTCCAGCTCCTCGGCGGAGACGCCCTTGTCGAGCGCTTCCGCGAGCACCGCCCGCGCCTCGCGCTCCACCTCGGCGAGCGTCCGGCCCGGCTTCGGCACGAGGAGGATCTGGAACTCCCCCGCGAGCTGCCGCGCGTCGTTGCTCGCCGAGACGTCCTGCGCGATGCCGAGCTCGTGGACCAGCCGCTTGTAGAGGCGCGAGGTCTTGCCGCCGCCGAGGATCTGGCCGAAGACGTTCAGCGCGGCCTCGTCGGCGTCGAAGACCGGCGGCGTCGCCCAGACGATCTGCGTTCGCGCCAGCTCCACGCGGTCCTGGATGAACAGTTCCGTTTCGCCTTCCAGCCGCGGCGTCCAGCGCCCCGGACGGCTCACCGGCGGGCCGGGCGGCAGCGAGCCGAAGTACTTCTCGACGAGCGCCTTCGCCGCGGCCGGGTCGAAGTCCCCGGCGATGCAGAGCGCGGCGTTGTTCGGCGTGTAGTAGGCGCGGAAGAACTCCTTCACGTCGTCCACCGACGAGGCGGAGAGATCGGCCATCGAGCCGATCGTCAGCCAGTGGTAGGGGTGGTTGTCGGGATAGAGGACCGAGGCGATCTTCTCCCGCACCAGCCCGTACGGACGGTTGTCGTAGTTCTGGCGCTTTTCGTTCTGGACGACGGAGATCTGGTTGTCGAGCCGCTCCTTGTCCAGCGCGTCGAGCAGGTAGCCCATCCGGTCCGCCTCGAGCCAGAGCGCGCGCTCGAGATACCCCGCGGGCACGACTTCCCAATAGCGCGTGCGGTCCGAGTTGGTGCCGCCGTTGACCGCGCCGCCGATTTCCTGGATGGCGTTGATGTAGAGCCCCGGCCGGTGGCCGCTCGCCTGGAACATCATGTGCTCGAAGAGATGCGCGAAGCCGGTGCGCCCCGGCTTCTCGTCCTTCGAGCCGACCATGTAGTTGATGTTGACCGCGACGGTCGGCGCCGAGTGGTCCTCCAGCAGGAAGACCGTCAGGCCGTTGGAGAGGCGGTATTCGTCGATCTTCAGCTTGGGCAGCGGGTTGTCCATGGCCCAAAGAGTACCGGAACCGAGGACGAGCGCGGCGAGCGCGGCGAGCGGACGGGACAGTTTCATCGGCAGGCCCTCCTGAATGAAGTGGGACGGACCACGATAACCCGGCCGCGGTGCGGTCCGGCGCCCTTTCGCCCTCCGTCCTGCGCCGCCCGTCCCGCGGGCGGGACCGCCTGTCAATTCGCGGCCGTTGACAAGACCCGGCGCGTTGTCTACATTGTCCTAGGACACTAGGACACTCCAAGCGAAGGGGGCGTCGCCATGGACTTCGACCTCGATCCCGGCAGCCCGGTCCCGATCTACCAGCAGCTCGTCCTCGGGCTGCGCCGGCAGATCGCGATCGGCGCGCTCCGCCCCGGCGACCGGCTGCCGACCGTCCGCGAGCTGGCGGTGCGGCACCGCGTCAACCGCAACACGGCGGCCAGGGCGGTGCAGGAGCTGGAGGCGCGCGGCGTCGTGCGGACCCGCGTCGGCCAAGGGACGTTCGTCGCCGACGACGCCGAGGGGAACGGCGCGGAGCGCGACACGCTGTTCGACGAGGCGCTCGACCGCCTCGTCGCCGACGGGGACGCGCTGGGGGTGCCGCGCCGCGAAATGGCCGACCGCCTCGCGGCGCGGCAGCGGCGCCTGGCCCGCGCCGCCAAGGAGGGACGCTGATGTCGGTGATCGAGTTCCGCGGCGCGACGCGCCGCTTCGGCCGCGTCGTCGCGCTCGACGCGGTGGACTTCGCCGTCGCGCCGGGGGCGGTCGTCGGCCTCGCCGGCCGCAACGGCGCGGGCAAGACGACCGCGCTGCGCCTCGCCCTCGGCCTGCTCTGGGCCGACGCCGGCGAGGTCCGCACGCTCGGGCTCGACCCGCGCCGCGAGGGCGCGGCGCTGCGGCGGCGCGTCTCGATCCTCTCGGAGGAGTCGTCGCTCTACGGCTGGATGACGGTCGCGGAGACGCTCGCCTTCGCCGCGCGGATCCACCCCTGCTGGGACTCCGCGCTCGCCAAGCGGCTCGCCGGGCGGCTCGAGCTCGACCCGCGGGCCAAGGTCGCGGCCCTCTCCCGCGGCGGCAAGGCGAAGCTCTCGCTCGCCCTCGCCGCGGCGCCGCGGCCGGAGTTGCTGCTGCTCGACGACCCCACCGCGGGGCTCGATCCGCTCGCGCGGCGCGAGGTGCTGCAGGAGATCGTGGACGCGGTTCCCGCGGCGGGCGCCGTCGTCTACGCGACGCATCTCGTCGCCGACCTCGAGCGGATGGCCGACGAGGTCGTGTTCCTCGACGCCGGGCGCGTCGCGCTCGCAGGCGGCGTCGAGGAGCTCAAACGGAGGGTGAAGCGGCACGAAGCGGTCTTAGACGGGGAGGCGCCGACGGCGCTGCGCCCGCCCGGAACGATCGACGTCCGCGCGGAGGGGCGGGCCCTCGTCGTCGTCGCCGACGGCGAGAACGGCGCGGCGGAAGCCGCGCTGCGGGCGGCGGGGGCGCGCTCCGTGGAAACGACGACGCTGCCGCTCGAGGAGATCGCGGTGGCGCTCCTGCGCGGCGGACGACGCGAGTCCGGCGTCGCCGACGCCCGGGGGGAGGTGGAGCATGTTTAGCGCGCTCGTCGTCAAGCACCTGCGGCAGGTCCGGATGACCGCCGCCTTCGCCGCCGCGATGGCGGCGGCCATTCCGCTGATTCCGTTCGCGCACCGAGACCCGGCCCACTCGCTCGAAGGCGCGGTGCCGCTCTTCGCCGCGGCGCTCGCCGGATTCTGGGCGCTGCTGCTCGCGGTTCAGATCTTCGGCGGCGACCGCGCCGCGGGAACCGAGATCTTCCTGCTCGAGCGGCCGATCCCGCGCGGCGTCCTCTTCGGCGCGCGGACCGTCGCCGCCTTCGCCGCGTCGCTCGCGGTGCTCGCGCTGGGCGCGGGAGCGTGGAGCGCCGCCGCGGCCGCGGCCGGCGCGCCGTTCGGCGTCGGCGGGCCGGCGTTCCTCGGCGTCTTCGCGGCGATGCCGCTCCTCGTCGGCGTCGCGGCGTTCGCCTGCGCGCTCGGCGCGACCGGCTTCGCCGGCTTCGCCGTCGCCGCCTTCGCCGTGGCCTGGGTCGGCGGCGCGGCCGTGATGGCGCAGCGCCTCTTCGGCCATTTCCTCGTAAGGGCCGAGGCGCTGCTCGCGATGTGGCCGCCGATCGCGTTGGCCGCGTGCCTCGTTCCCGCGGCGTTCTGGTTCGCCGCCTGGCGCGCCGAGGCGTGCGGCGAGCCGCTCGGCCGCGGCCGCGCCGAGCGTGCCCTGCGAAGTCTCGTCGTCTTCCTGCTTTCGCCCGCGGTCTTCCTCGGCGCCGCGGCGTGGACGGCGCATCGTCCCCCGTCGCCGAAGAACGACGGTTTCAGGGCGCAGACGAGCGCCCGGACCGATCGGCTGTTCTTGTTCGGGGAATGGGCCGGGAACGGCGTCCTGTTCGACGCGAAGACCGGAAAGCGCCTCGCCGTCGTTCCGGCGCCGCTCGTGGACGCCGCGTGGAACGACGATGGAACGCTGCTCGCGGTGGCGACGAACGCCGGCCCCGCCGGATCGCGCCGGGACGAGACGCGGATCGAGTTTCTCGACCAGAACGGCCGACGCGCCTTCCCGCCGACGCCGATCGGCGAGTACTGCTCCGGCCTGCGCTGGGCCGGATCAAGCCTCGTCGTGCTCGCCGAAGACAACGCGGAACTCGCCGCGTCCACCGTCACGCCCGGGCAGACGTCCGGAACGACGATCGGCGGGCCGCGGCCGCTCGCGTTCCTGCGCGGGCCGCAGGGAACGCTGTTCGCGCTCGGCGGCAAGAAGACGCCCGAGACGATCCTGCGCTTCGACGCCGCGCGCCGCGTCTTCGCGACCGCCGGCCCGCCGTTCGCGGGCGCGAACCTGCACCGGATCCGCTTCGCTCCCGACGGGCTCTCCGCGGCCTACTGCCGCGGCGTCGAGCATCGCACGACCTGCTTCGCGCGCGCCGTCGCAGGCGGCGACGAGACGGCGCTCGATCCGCGCGCCGACTGGATCGACGGCTGGCTCGCCGACGGCCGCGTCGTCTTCCAAGGACGACGCGACGATCGGCGCTGCGTCTTCGCGCAGAAGCCGGGCGCGCCGGCCGAGGAACTAGGCTGCGGCAAGCAGCCGGTCGCCGTCGTCGCCCCGTCCGGCGCGGGGTTGATCCTGATCGACGTCGCCGGCGCGCCGGGGCCGTTGATCTACGACGCGTCCTCCCGCGCGTTCGCCCGTCTCCCCGGCGGCGACTCGCGGTGGCCGTTCTGGGCCGGAGAGCGGACCTTCGTCCGCGGCTCGGAACTCCACGAGCTCGGCCGTCTCGATCGGCCGGTGCGTTTGGCGTTCTAGCGACGGCGCTCGACCGCGCCGCAAGACGAAAAGGGGCGCGCCGCGCGGCGCGCCCCTTTCCCCTTCCGCGGCGGGCGACTCAGAAGTTGCGGTCGCCGCCCAACAGGTCGCCGAGACCGCCGAGGACCGAGCCCTCGTCGCGGCGGCGGCCGCCGGCCTGCGGGGCGCAGGCGAGCATCCGGCCGGCGAGGCGCGAGAACGGCAGCGACTGCAGCCAGAGCCGGCCCGGCCCGCGCAGCGTGGCGAAGAAGACCCCTTCCCCGCCGAAGAGGATCGACTTGATCCCGCCGACCTGCTGGATGTCGAAGTCGATCGTGTCCTCGAAGCCGACGACGCAGCCGGTGTCCACGTGCAGGACCTCGCCCGGCGCGAGCGTCCGCTCGACGATCGTGCCGCCGGCGTGCATGAAGACCAGCCCGTCCCCTTCGAGCTTCTCCATAATGAACCCCTCGCCGCCGAACAGGCCGGTGAGGATCCGCTTCTGGAAGAAGATCCCGATCGAGACCCCCTTCGCCGCGCAGAGGAAGGCGTCCTTCTGGCAGATCAGCCGCCCGCCGACCTGCGGCAGCGGCACGGGGATGATGTTGCCCGGATACGGGGCGGCGAACGCGGCGTGCGCCTTGCCGCCGCCGTTGTGGGTGAAGACCGTCATGAAGAGGCTTTCGCCGGTCAGCAGCCGCTTGCCGGCGCCGAGCAGCTTGTCCATGAACGAGCCGTTCTGGCGCGAGCCGTCGCCGAAGATCGTCGTCATCCCGACCGACTCGTCCTTGTACATCATCGCGCCGGCCTCGGCGACGACGCTCTCGCCGGGGTCGAGCTCGACTTCGACGAACTGCATCTCGGCGCCGACGATCTTGTAGTCGATCTCGTCGGCGACGAGGCCGCGCGGCGGCGGCGGCGCGGAGGCCGACGCGGACGCGCCGCCCAACTCGGCCGCGGCGCCGGCGCGGATCCAATCGCCGAACCCTTCGCGCCAGACGAACTCGTCGGGATTGCGCGCGGCGCGGCGTCGCGCCTCGTCGTCGCCGAAGGGACCGCACTGCTGGCCGTTGGAGCTGAAGTACCACTGCGCCATGAGGGCCTCCGTCCTATCGATCGGCGCCCGCGTCGAGCGCGGCGTCGATGCGCTGCGTCGCCTCCGGCGCGAGGCCGAGGCGGACGGCGAGCGCGGCGAGATGCCGCCGCTCGGCGTCGTTGTCCAACTTCACCGCGAGGCGCGAGGCGGCGTAGAGCTCCTCGGCGCACTCCGGCGAGTCCACGTCCGCGGCGAGCTGCTCGATCGTCGCCGGCGAGAAGAACTCCCGCGCCGCGAACGCGCGCTCGGCGTCGCTCAGCGCGGCGTCGCGAAGCCGCTCCTGAATCCGCCGCCGCTCCGCTTCGTCGAGTTCGCCGTCGGCGAGCGCCGCGGCGATCATCCCGCGCAGCAGCAGCGTCGAACGCCGATGCCGCGGGTCCAGCGCCGCCTCGGCCGGTCCCGCGGCCGCGGGCGGCGGCGAAAGGAGCGGCGTCGTTCCCGGAGCGGCATGCGCGGCCGCGGCGGGCGGCGGAGGCGGCGGGGCGCTCGCCGTCGCGGCGGGACGATTCTCTTGCTCCGTGAAATGCTCGAACGCGGCGATCGCCACGCCGAGCGCGCCCATGCCGAGCGCGGCGCCGGTCACGGGGCCGATTTCGTTGCGCAGACCGCCGGCGACGAGCGAACCGAGCAGCCGGGTTGGGTTGAACATCGCCCCTCCTCCAACGTTCGGGCCGGCATTCTCGCCGATCGCCGGCCGCCGTTCCACGCCGACGGCGCCGCCCCCGCGGCCGCTCGCGCAAAAGAAAGGCGGGCGTCCGCTCCGGGCGCCCGCCTCTCCGCGAATCGTCGCGCCGTCAGTGGGCCGAAGGCAGCCGCACGAAGAAGTCGTTCCCCTTGTCGTCCACGAGAATGAACGCCGGGAAGTTCTCGACTTCGATCTGGTAGATCGCTTCCATCCCCAGTTCCGGGTACTCGATCAGATCGACCTTCCTGATGTTCTCCTGCGCGAGCAGCGCGGCCGGGCCGCCGATCGAGCCGAGGTAGAAGCCGCCGTGCTTCTTGCACGCCTCGGTGACCACCTTGCTGCGGTTCCCCTTGGCGATCATGACCATCGAGCCGCCGTTGGCCTGGAAGAGATCGACGTACGGATCCATTCGGCCGGCGGTCGTCGGGCCGAAGGAGCCGGAGGCCATCCCTTCCGGCTTCTTCGCCGGGCCGGCGTAGTAGACCGGATGGTCCTTGAAGTACTGCGGCAGCCCTTCGCCGCGGTCCAGCCGTTCCTTCAGCCGGGCGTGCGCGATGTCGCGGGCGACGACGATCGTGCCGGAGAGAAGCAGCGCCGTCCCGACCGGGTGCTTCGTCAGGTCGGCGAGGACCTC
>JAJFTU010000061.1 GCA_021372775.1 bacterium
TGATGCGCTGCGCGCCGGTGGCGCTCCGCTGGCGGGCCGACGGCGCGGCGCTGATCCGCGAGAGCCAGAACTCGTCGCTCGTGACGCACCACGACCCGCGCTGCGTCTGGAGCTGCGTCGCCTTCAACGCCGGGCTCGCCGCGGCGGTGAACGGCGTCGAGCTCGACTGGGGGCAGTTGGCGCGGCTGCTCGAGGAGGCCGGCGCGCCGCGCGAGGTCGCGGAGATCGTGGGCCGGCCGCGCCGCGGCGGCGTCGGCTCGCTGCACCTCGACAAGGACGGGATCGGCTTCACGATCAAGGCGCTCGACGTCGCGGTCCACGCGCTGCGGCGCGCCCCCGACTTCGAGGAGACGCTGATCGAGATCGTCGCCGCGGGCGGCGACACCGACACCAACGGGGCGATCGCGGGGGCCGCCCTGGGCGCGCGGTTCGGCGCCGACGCGGTGCCGCGGCGCTGGCTGGAACGGATCCGCGACATCGACCGCGTGCAGGCGGCCGCGGACGCGCTCTTCGACGCCGGCGTTCCGGCGTAGCGCCGGTCGGCGCCGCCTTCCGCGCGCTTCGTCGACCTTCGGCCGGCGCTTCGCGGAACGCGGGCGCGGCGTCGTTTCAGCGCGTCTTGGCGCGGGCCAGTTCGTCTTCGACGAGCGCGGACAGCTCGTCCACGGTCGCGGCGCCGGCGACGCGGCGGCCGTTCACGTAGAAGGTCGGCGGGCCCGCGGCGCCCGCGCGGGCCGCCGCCTCGGCGTCTGCGCGCAACTCGTCGGCGGTTTCGTTCTTGTCGAGGCAGGCGGCGAAGCGCTTCTCGTCGAGCCCCAGTTCCTTGGCGTAGCCGCGCAGCGCGGCGTCGTCGAGCGCGCCCGAGCCGGCGGCGAAGACGCGGTCCCGGTAGACGCCGTACTTCCCTTGCCGATGCGCGCAGCGCGCCGCGGCGGCGGCCCGCGCGGCGTCGGCGTGGTGCTCCGCCGGCAGCTCGCGCCAGACCGCGCGCAGGCGGTCGCCGTAGATCGCGCGCAACCGCTTCAGCGCGGCGTAGGCGTCCTGCGAGATCGGCCCTTGGAAGTCGTTGAAGAGGACGACGACCACCGGCGCGCCGGCGGGGCCGTCGGCCGGCGCGGCGGTCGAATCGACGCTCCAGCGCTGTTCGTCGAGCAGGATCTTGACGTCGGCCTTGGCGCGCAGCTCGCGGCGCACGGCGGCCTCGGCGTCGCGCCGGCGCTCCGAGGCGAGCCGCTCGAGGATCATCGTCCGCACCGCCTCGAACGCCTGTCCGCCGTACTCGGCGCGGCGCCGCTCGTAGTCCTGCGTCGCCTCGGCGTCGGTCGGCGCCTTCACGCGTCCCTCGACCTCGGCGGCGAGGTAGGCGCCGGGGGCGAGCCCGCTCTTGGCCGCGGCCTTGGCGAGGAGCGCGCGGTCGATCAGCCGGGCCAGCGCGTCGCGCATCAGCGCGCGGCGCTGCTCGTCGATCCTGGCGAGGGCCGGCGCGGCTTCCTGCTCGACGTCGGCGATCGAGAGGGTCGCGCCGTCCACGACCGCCGCCGCGGGGGACGCGGGCTGCGTCGAGGCCGCCGGCTGCGTCGGCGGTTGTTGGACCGCCGCGTACGCGGACGAGAGAGCGCAGAGCGCAATCGCCGAAACAACCACCGCCTTACGGACCATCGCCGAATCTCCTCGACACATTCTACGAGCGCCCGGCCCCCCGCGGCCGCGCGGCGACCGAATGCGCGTCGGGGCGGCCGGCGCGATCCGACGAACGCCGAAACGACGGCGCCCCGCCTTGCCTTTCCGGGCGAGGTCCACGTCGCCGTAGGGGCGGCTGGCGCGCTCCGATGATCGTCGGAACAACGGCGCAACATCGCGCCTGCCGCCCGACCTGAACACCACACCCGCTTGCCTTTCGACGTCCAAAGGCAACGTTTCGCGAGGTCCACGTCGGGAGGCAGGCGCGAAGGAATCCTGAGCGCGGCCACGATCGTCGGGACGCGCCAGCCTCCCCTACACGCCCATCGGCCTCGCAACGTCCATCGAAGCACGGATCCCGTCGCCGTCGCGGTGCCCGCCGAGACGCGGCGCCGAAAGCGCGGCGTCGAAAACGACGAGCGCGTCGAGCGGCGGGGGCGGCGGCGAGCCGTTGCCGCGTGGCGGAGCCGCCGCCCCCGCCGCTCGACGCGCGTCCCGCGGGACGCGCGGGAATTACGCGCCAATGCAAAGGCAGTGTTTCGCGGGAGTCAGGTCGGGCGGCAGGCGCGGAGGAATCCTGAGCTGGGACGCGTTGATCGGGACGCGCCAGCCGCCCCTACGGTTATTTGGTTTTTGGGAGGCGCTGGAGTTCCTTGTCGATCGTGCGCGAGAACTCGGCGAACGGCTGCGCGCCGGTCACCATGATCCCGTTGACGAAGAACGTCGGGGTGCTGGAGACGCCGTAGCCTTCGGCCTCCACGACGTCCTTGCGGACCGCCACCGCGCGGTCGCCGCCGTCGAGGCACTTCTTGAACGCGGCGCCGTCGAGCTTCAGGTCCGCGGCGTACTTCTCGAGGCTCGCGCCGTCGAGCGCGTTCTGGTTGGCGAAGAGCAGGTCGTGCATCTCCCAGAACTTACCCTGCGCCTGGGCGCACCCGGCCGCCTCGGCGGCCTTCTGCGCGTTCTGGTGGAACGAGAGCGGGTAGTTGCGGAAGACGATCCGCACCTTGTCGCCGTAGTGGGCGATGATTTCCTTGACCGTCGCTTCGGCGCGGCCGCAGTACGGGCACTGGTAGTCGGAGAACTCGACGATCGTCACCGGCGCCGTCTTCGGCCCCTTGGCCGGGGCGTCGCTCTCGGCGATCTGCGTCCGCGCGGACTCGATGAAGCTCCGGACGCTCGTCTCGGCGCGCAGCCGGTCCAGAAGGGCGCCGAAGGCCCGCTGGGACTGCTGCTGCTTGAGGTACTGGACGATCTGCGGGCGGACCTGGTCGAGCGTCGTCGAGCCCATCCGCGCCTTGTTCTGCTCGTAGAACTGCTGGACTTCGGCGTCGTCGGCGGGCTTGACGACCTTGTCGATCTCCTGCTGGACGTACTCGTCGCGGCTCTTGCCGACCTTGGCCGCGGCCAGCTCGACCAGCTTGCGGTTGACGAGCTCGTCCACGACCTGATTCATCACGTCGGCGGCCGGACGGTGGCTCCCCTCGGCGATCTGCTCGAGGAGATACGCGTACGCCTCGTCCCGCGTGACCTGCGCGTCGCCGACCTGGGCGACGACGGCGGGAACCTCGAACTTCTTCGCGGGGGCTTCGGGCTTCTTGACGGGCGCCTGCGGCGCGGCGGGCGCCGCGGCCCAAACGGCCGCCGGGCCGACGGCCGCGCAGAGCAGCGTCGCGACGGCCAGCCGGATCGCGTGACGGGACCTGAGAGTCATGGCGGATTTCTCCTCGGGAGCGGGAAAGCTCATAAACTAATCTGGCGCCGCGGGGTGGGCAACCGCCACCTGACGCCGGGCGACTGGAGGACTTCGATGAGCGACGACGGCGGGCGCGGGCTGGTTCTCGCGCCGCATCCCGTTTTGGCGCCGGCCCCCGGGCCGGTCGTGCTGATGATCATGGACGGCGTCGGCGAGGGGCCGAAGGACGAGTACGACGCGGCCTGGCTGGCCCGGACCCCGACCCTCGACCGCCTCAAGGGGCACGGCCTCTGGCGCACCCTGCGCGCCCACGGCGTCGCCGTCGGCCTGCCGAGCGACGCCGACATGGGCAACTCCGAGGTGGGACACAACATCCTCGGCGCGGGCCGGGTCTTCGACCAAGGGGCGAAGCTCGTGGACCGCGCCTTCGAGAGCGGCTCGATCTGGCAGGGGACGTGGGCGGCGCTCGTCGGCCACCTCAAGGAGACCGGCGGCGCGCTGCACCTGCTCGGCCTGCTCTCCGACGGCAACGTCCACTCCCACGAGAAGCACCTCCACGAGATGATCCGCCGCGCCGCGCGGGAGGGGATCGCCAAGCTGCGCGTCCACGTCCTGCTCGACGGCCGCGACGTCCCCGAAACCTCGGCCCTGATCTACGTCGATCGGCTGGAGGAGACGCTGGGCGAGTTGCACGGGCGGGACGGGCGGGACTACCGCATCGCCTCCGGCGGCGGGCGGATGCTCGTCACGATGGACCGCTACGAGGCCGACTGGGCGATCGTCCAGCGCGGCTGGGAGGCGCACGTGCACGGCGCCGCGCGCCCGTTCCCGTCGGCGCGCGCGGCGATCGAGACCTTCCGCGCCGAGCAGCCGGGGGTGACCGACCAGTTCCTGCCGGCGTTCGTCGTCGCCGACGCCGCCGGGCCGGTCGGGCCGATGAACGACGGCGACGCCGCGGTGCTGTTCAACTTTCGCGGCGACCGCGCGATCGAGATCTCCCGCGCCTTCGACGAGGGGCCGGCGTTCGACAAGTTCGACCGCGGCCGCGTCCCGCGCGTCTTCTTCTGCGGAATGATGCTCTACGACGGCGACCTCAAGATCCCCGCCCGCTTCCTCGTCGATCCCCCGGCGGCGGAGCGCACGGTCAGCGAGCTGCTCGCCGCGAGCGGCGTCGCGCAGTTCGCCTGCTCCGAGACGCAGAAGTTCGGCCACGTGACCTACTTCTGGAACGGCAACCGCTCCGGCATGTTCGACCCGCTGCTCGAGGAGTACGTCGAGGTGCCGAGCGACCGCGTGCCGTTCGAGCAGCGGCCGTGGATGAAGACCGCCGAGGTCGCCGACCAGATGATCGACGCCGTGCGCGGCGGCCGCTTCCGCTTCCTGCGCGCCAACCTCGCCGCCGGCGACATGGTCGGCCACACCGGCTCGCTCGACGCGGCGGTGACGGCGATGCAGGCGGTGGACCTCGCGGTCGGCCGCGTGCTGCCGCACGTCCTCGCGGCGAAGGGGACGCTCGTCGTGACCGCCGACCACGGCAACCTCGACGACATGGCCGAGCGGGACAAGACCGGCGCGCCGAAGCGCGACGCCTCGGGGCGCGTCCTGCCGCGCACGTCGCACACGCTCAACCGCGTGCCGTTCGTCGTCTACGACGGCGCCGGCCGCGCGCTGCGCCTCGCCGAGGGGCTGCCCGAGGCGGGGCTCGGCAACGTCGCCTCGACGCTGCTGACGCTCCTGGGGTTCGCGCCCCCGAAGGACTACGAGCCGTCGCTCGTGGCGCCGCGCTGACGATGGGCCGCGCGTCGGGACGTCTCGGCGATCCGCTCGCCCCCGGGTTCGTGGCGGCGATGCCCCAGCTCGGCGACCCGAACTTCCGCCGCGCGGTCGTGCTCCTGCTGCG
Organism: bacterium; assembly: GCA_021372775.1. Lineage (NCBI taxonomy): Bacteria > bacterium. The sequence goes on from JAJFTU010000061.1 coordinate 5,277, forward strand.
GCACAGCGAGGAGGGGGCGTTCGGCCTCGTCGTCAACCGCCGCGGGCCGATGTCGATGGACGAGCTCTGCCGCCGCGAGGGGTTCGAGTACAACGGCCCGCCGGAAGGGACGCTGATGATCGGCGGGCCGGTGCAGGTGGACGGCAGCCTCGTCGTGCTCCACGGCGAGAAGGTGGACGAGGACGAGCCGCGGGGGGACCTGCGCGTCGCGCCGGGGATCTACGTCGTGACCGACCGCGCGCGCTTCGCCGCGCTCGCGCAGTCCGGCGCGCGCCGGCTGCGCTGCTTCGCCGGCTACTCGGGATGGGGGCCGGGGCAGATCGAGCGCGAGCTGGAGGAGGGGGCGTGGGCGGCGCTTCCGGCCGACCCGGCCTTCATCTTCGACGTCGATCCCGACGACGCGTGGCGCAGCGCGCTCCACGCCGCCGGCATCGACCCCGCGAC
>JAJFTU010000062.1 GCA_021372775.1 bacterium
GCCGTCGTCCTGGCGGAACCAGTTGACGTAGTAGATGCGCGGCAGCTTGGCGGCGTCGTGCGCGGCGCCGACCTTCAGCCAGTGGCCGAAGTAGTCGCCCATGTGGTAGCCGCAGAACGGCAGCATGGCCATCGGGTCGAAGCGGAGCTGGCCGACCTTGCCCGCCGCGGCGGCGGTCGTCTCGCTGGAGGCGCAGGCGCCGAGGAAGGTGCCGTGCTGCCAGCTGTAGGCCTCGTTGACGAGCGGGACGACGTTGGCGCGCCGGCCGCCGAAGAGAATCGCCGAGATGGGCACGCCCTTCGGGTCTTCCCATTCCGGGGCGATCGCCGGGCACTGCTTGGCCGGGGTGGTGAAGCGGGCGTTCGGGTGCGCCGCCTTGCGGCCGCAGTCCGGCGTCCAGGGGCGGCGGAGCCAGTCGGTCAGGTAGGCCGGCTTGTCGTCCGTCATCCCTTCCCACCACACGTCGCCGTCCGGCGTCACCGCGCAGTTGGTGAAGATCGAGTTCTTGGCGGCGGTGAGCATCGCGTTGCGGTTCGACTTGAGGCTGGTGCCCGGGGCCACGCCGAAGAACCCGGCTTCGGGGTTGATCGCGTAGAGTCGGCCGTCGGCGCCGAACTTCATCCAGGCGATGTCGTCGCCCACGGTCTCGACCTTCCAGCCGGGCATCGTCGGGATGAGCATCGCGAGGTTGGTCTTGCCGCAGGCCGACGGGAAGGCGCCGGTCATGTACTTCACTTCGCCTTCGGGGCTCGTCAGCTTGAGGATCAGCATGTGCTCGGCGAGCCAGCCCTCGTCGCGGGCCTGGACCGAGGCGATGCGCAGCGCGTGGCACTTCTTGCCGAGGAGCGCGTTCCCGCCGTAGCCGGAGCCGAACGACCAGATCTCGCGCGTTTCGGGGAAGTGGCAGATGTACTTGTGCTCGGCGTTGCACGGCCACGGGCTGTCCGGCGCGTTCCCCTCGAGCGGGGAGCCGACCGAGTGCAGGCCGCGCACGAACTCGCCGTCGTCGCCCAGCACGTCCAGCACCTTGGCGCCGACGCGGGCCATGATGTGCATGTTGGCCACGACGTACGGGGAGTCGGTGATCTCGACGCCGATCTTGGCGATCGGGGAGCCGACGGGGCCCATGCTGTAGGGGATGACGTACATCGTGCGGCCGCGCATCGCGCCGTCGTACAGCTTGCGCAGCTCGGCCTTCATCTCTTCCGGCTCGCGCCAGTTGTTCGTCGGGCCCGCGTCTTCCTTCCTGCGCGAGCAGATGAACGTGCGGTCCTCGACGCGCGCCACGTCGGCCGGGTTGGAGCGGACGAAGACGCTGTTCGGCCGCTTCTCCGGATTCATCCACATCGCGGTCCCGGCGTGGACCATCAGCCGGAGCATCAGCTGATATTCGTCGTTCGTGCCGTCGCAGACGTGGACCTTGTCCGGCTTGCAGAGTTGGGCGACTTCCTCGACCCACTGGGCCAGCTTCTTGTGCCTGATCATCGTCGCTCCCTGGGGCAACCCCGGTGCGCGGGAAGTGGACTCTTGGGCGCGCTCCCCTCGCTTGCGAGTCGGCGGAGGGCCCCTTCGGCGCCTCGGCGCCCCGCCGCGCGGGGTCGGGCCGGCCGAACGGACTGACCGCAGGAAATGGAAGGCTTATGAGACGGTTATCTTATTCGGACCCGCCGCGCGAGGGCAACCGTTCCTGACGGTTCGCGTTGACAGCCCGCCCGACTCTCCCTACACTTTGCCGCCGCGGGACCAGAGCGACCCCATCGTCCAAGGGTTAGGACATTAGCCTTTCAAGCTAAGAATAGGGGTTCGAATCCCCTTGGGGTCGCCAATCCTCGCGCCAGTGGCGA
>JAJFTU010000063.1 GCA_021372775.1 bacterium
TCGAAGAACGTGTCGGCGCGGTGCCGCGTGCGGTCGATGAACTGGTCGGGGACGACGACGTGCAGCGGCTCGACCGTTCCGTCGAGCGAGCCGACGGCGGAGGCCGAAAGAACGAACTCGACCCCCAGCGACTTCATCGCCCAGACGTTGGCGCGGTAGTTGATCTCGGTCGGCGAGATGCGGTGGCCCCGGCCGTGCCGCGCGAGAAACGCCACCGGCGTTCCGGACAGCTTTCCGAGGACGACCGCGTCGGACGGCGACCCGTACGGCGTCTCGATCCGCCGTTCCTCGACGTCCTGCAGCTCCTCGACGCGGTAAAGCCCCGATCCGCCGAACACTCCCAGCCGCGGTTGCATCGTCTCTCCGTCCGTCAGGGCGCGGCGCCGATCGTGATCTGCAGCGTCGTGTCGCCGACCGTGATCTCGTCGCCGTCCTGGAGTTCGCAGGCCGTGATCCGGCGTCCGTTGACGAACGTGCCGTTCGTCGAGCCGAGGTCCTTCACCAGCACGCAGACCGTGCCGTAGACCTCGAGGCTGGCGTGGCGGCGCGAGACGCGCGGATCGACGATCACGACGTCCACCGAGCCCCGGCCGAGCAGGACGCGCGACTGCGTCAACCGGAACGAGTTCCCCTTCGACGGACCGGAGATCACGTCGAGCGAAACATCCCACCCTTCGGGAAGCGCGACGCGGCCGAGGTCGTCGCCCGCCGCCACCGCCGCGCCCAGGACCGCCCCGTTGGGGGGCGGCTGGATCGGCACCATCTGCGTGGGGCCCCCGACCCGCGCCGGCTCGCACGCCGCGCAGCGCCCCTCGAGATCGAGCGGGCCGCCGCAGCGGGGACAAGCGGCGAGGTGGGTCACTCCCCCGCCTCCTCCACGCTGAAGCCGAACGCTTCGGCGAGCGCCTTGCCGGTCCGCGTCTCGAAGCGGCTCTTGAACGAGGGGATGTCGGCCGAGTCGTCGTCGGCGACGATCTTCTCCACGCGGTGCAGCGGGTAGTACTGCAGCGAGGGGACCAGCGGCCCTTCCTCGCCGCGCGACCACTGGGAGACCCAGGACTCGAACGCCTCGACGTCCAGCCCTTCCATCCCCACGCCGACCGTGTCGAGCTGGCGGATCACGCCGAACAGCTTCTGCCGCGGCTCGCGCAGGTAGAGCACGGCGATCGTCCCTTCGCCGAACGGCTCCTCGTACCGGTCGTCGTCGTCCTCGTCGTCGATATCGTCGAGGTCGGCGAACGGACGCTCGCAGAGTTCGAGCAGGATCCCGCCGGTGTCCTTGGGATGGAGGAACGCGACCCGCGCGTTCCCCGCCCCCGGACGCACGCCGGGGGGCAGCGGCCGGACGCCGCCGGCGGCCAAGTCGGCCAGCGCGGCCTCGAGGTCGTCCACGCGCAAAGCCATGTGGGCGATCCCCTCCCCGCGCTTCTCGAGCGTCTTGGCCACCGGCGAGTCGTCCGCCGTCGGTTCGAGCAGCTCGACGTGGGCGCCGCAGACGTCGATGAACCAAGTCCGGACCTTCTCGCTCGCGACCTCCTCGACGCGTTCCAGCGGCAGGCCCAGCAGCCCCGTCCAAAGACGGATCCGCTCCTTGGGGTCCTTCACCGCCACGCCGAGATGGTCGATGCCGATCACGTGACTGTCCATCGTCGTCTCCGCCGCCCGCCGTCGGGGCGCGTCAGTGCTGGGAACGCTCGCACAGCTCCAGCAGGATACCGCCGGTGTGCTTCGGATGGACGAAGGCGACCTTCGCCCCGCCCGCGCCCGGACGGACGCCCGGCGGCAGCGGTTCGATCCCGTTCGCGGCCAGCTTGCCGAGGACCGCCTCGATGTCGTCCACGCGCAGCGCCATGTGGGCGATCCCTTCGCCGCGCTTCTCGATCGTCTTGGCGACCGGCGAGTCGTCGGCCGTCGGCTCGAGCAGCTCGATGTGCACGCCGCAGGCGTTCACGAAGTAGGTGCGGACCTTCTCGCTCGCGACTTCCTCGACCTTTTCCAGCGGCAGGCCGAGAACGTCCTTCCACAGCTTCATCCGCTGGTTAGGATCCTTGCAGGCGACGCCCAAATGGTCGATCCCCAACACGCGACCGCTCATGACTACCTCCATTCACCCGGCCGGCTGCCGCCGACGATCTCCTCGACCGCCGTGTACGGGTCGGTTTCCCGACGGGCCAGCCGCTCGACGATCTTGTTCCAGTTGTCGAGGCCGATTCCGTGCTCCACGACGCGCCTGAACAGCGCGCGCCCGAGGATGTCCTCGAGCCGCACGCGGGCGCGCTCGAGGCGCCGCGCGCGGCGGCGCTCCTCGGTCTCCGGATGGTCGAGGTGGGCCTTGATCGCCTCGACCAACCGATCGACTCCCTCGCCCTTCAGCGCGATCGTCTTGACGATCGGCGGCTTCGGGCGGTCCTCGTCCGCCATCGCCAACATCTGCTGCAGCTCCATGGCCAGCTTGTCGGCGCCGTCGCGGTCGGACTTGTTGATCACGAAGAGGTCGGCGATCTCGAGGATCCCGGCCTTGATCGCCTGGATGTCGTCCCCCATGCCGGGGACGAGCACGACCAGCACCGCGTCGGCCAGGCGGGCGATTTCGATTTCCGACTGCCCCACGCCGACCGTCTCGACGATCAGGACGTCGTAGCCGGCGGCGTCCAGCAGGTCGAGCGCCTCGCCGGCCGAGCGGCAAAGGCCGCCCAGATGGCCGCGCGTGGCCATCGAGCGGATGAAGACGCCGTCGTCGCCGGCGTGCCGCATCATCCGCACGCGGTCGCCGAGGATCGCCCCGCCGGAGAAGGCGCTGGACGGGTCCACCGCGACGACGCCGACCTTGAGGCCGGCCGCGCGGTACTGCTCGATGAGGCGGTCCACCAGGCTGCTCTTGCCCGCCCCGGGGAAGCCGGTCACGCCGATCGTCACGGCCCGTCCGGCCCGCGGGTAGAGGCTGCGCAGCAGTTCGGGAGCGCCGGCCGCCGCGCATTCCACGACGGTGATGCCGCGCGCCAAGGCGCGCCGCTGCCCGGCGACGATTTCTTGGGACAGCTCCGATGCGTCGATCACGGAGAAACTCGCTTCTGAAGGCCCGGCCATCTGGGTGGGCGGCCGGTGCGGTGTTCGAAGCCCGACAATACCTTACGGTCGCCGGTTCGCCCACTCCGCGGCAAACCTACAGAAGATCGACGAAAAGCTCGTCCGCGATCAGGAACGCCCGCTCGGCGAGCCGCCGACGCGACCCCTCCGCGACGATCATCCCCTCGGCCTCCGCCCTGGCGAGGCGCGGCAGACGCCGCGCGAGGGCCTCCGCCCCGTGGCGCGCCGCGAGCCGGTCGAGGTCGATCCCCGCCGCCAGCCGCAGGCCGAAGACCAGCGCCTCCCCCATCCGCCGGTCGGGATCGTACGGCTCCCGCTCCCGCGTCCGGCGCCCTTCGGCCGCCCCTTCCACGTATTCCGCGAAGCGGCGCGGGTTCGTCCATCGCTCTCCGTCGACGTAGGAGGCGGCGGACTGGCCGAAGCCGACGTACGGCTGGTCGGTCCAGTACTTGACGTTGTGGCGGCTCTCCCGCCCCGGGCGCGCGAAGTTCGAGATCTCGTAGCGGGCGATCCCCGCAGCGGCGAGGGCGGCGACCGTCTCCTCGTACATCGCCGCCGCCGCGTCGTCGTCCGGCCGCGGCCGCGTCCCCCGCTCGATCATCCGGACCAGCGGCGTCCTGGCGTCGGTCTCGAGAGCGTAGAAGGAGAAGTGGTCGGCCGGCAGGGCGAGGAACGCGCGCAGCTCGTCCCGCCACTCCTCGACCGACTGCCCCGGGCGGCCGAAGATCCCGTCCACCCCGACCGAGCGGAAGCCGCTCTGGGCCGCCAACTCGACGGCCAGCCGATTGACCGCGGCGTCCCCGCCCCGGCCGACGGCCGCCAGACCCGCCGGCGCGAGCGATTGGACGCCGACGGTGATCCGGTCGAACCCGCTTCCGCGCCAAAACGCCGCCCGGCCCGCGGTGACGTCTTCGGGATTCGTCTCGAGGGCGATCTCGGCGTTCTCGGCCAGATCGAAAGCCGCACGCAGTCGCTCCAGGGTTTCGACGAGGAGCGCCGGATCGACGTGGGAGGGCGTGCCGCCGCCGAAATGGACCGTGTCGGCGCGGCGCCGCCCGCGCTCCCGCGCGAAGGCGTCGATCTCCGCCCACAGCGCGCGGAAGTAGTCCGGCGCCAGCCGTTCCTGCCCGACGACGATCGAGAAGTCGCAATAGGCGCACCGCCGCGCGCAGAACGGCACGTGAACGTAGATCCCGACCGCTTCGTCTTCCCGACCGACCACGCGCGGCAAGCCCCCGGCAGGGCGCGGAAACGCGCCCCCGCGGACGCCATTTGTACGCCCAACGGGACGCCCGCGCAGAAAGGCCCTTCCAGCGTTGACAACGAGCGGCGCGCGGACCTACCATCCGCCAGCTTCGTTGGACCGTTTTTTCCGGAGTGCCGGGGAGAAAGGGAACGCCGATGCGCGAATTGGGGCGCGCCTTGGCGGTTTGTCTGGTCGTTGCGCTCGCCGCGTTCCTCGCCGACGCGTTGTTCGACGAGGGTGCGCTGCCGTTCTGCGACGACGCCGCCGTCGCCTGCGGGGTTTCCGCGGACGAGCAGGCGCCCGACCGTTCCTTCGGTTTCGTGGTCCCGTGCGCGCCGGTCCTCGCGCCGACGACCGTCGTTCCGCCGCCGTCGTTCCTCGGCGGCGCGCCGCTCTCCCCGTCCCGTCGCCTCGTCGTCTGTCGCCGCGCATAGAGCGCGGGCGGCAGTGTCGTGGTCCGCGCCGCAGGTCCTCGGCGCGGGATGCCGTTTTTGAGGGGTTCGCGGGCGAGAGGACGCCCGCGGCTGGCTAAAGAGGAGGCCAGAAGCAAATGGGTGGTTTGAAGAAGTGGGGTTCCGTCGTCTTCGCCGGTCTGCTGGTGGCCGCGGCCGCTTGGCTGCCTTCCGCCGCGCAGCAGCGCCGGGCCGACACCGTGGACGACTCCGACGTCGTCCAGGTTCCCGGCAACGTCCACGCGCTCGCCCAGCCGCAGTTCATCGTCGGCGCGCCTGACTTCGACGCCCCGATGGAGCGGATGGTCCTGACCCTCCGGATGCGTCCGGACGCGCAGGCGCGTCTGTCCCGGCTGCTCGTCGAGCAGCAGGACCCGTCCTCCGCCAACTACCACAAGTGGCTCACGCCGGAGCAGTTCGGCGCCCAGTTCGGCCCGACGCCGGCGCAGCTTCGCTTGGTCTCGACCTGGCTGATCCGCAACGGCTTCCGCGTCGAGGACGTCGCCAAGAGCGGCCTGTGGATCAACTTCTCCGGCACGGTGGGGAGCGTCGAGCGCACCTTCCGCACCCAGATCCGGACGCTGAACGTCGATGGGCGCCTGCATCAGGCGAACCTCGCCGATCCGTCGATCCCGCGCGCCCTCGCCGGCATCGTCCACGGCGTGGTCACGATGCACGACTTCCGCCGGACGCCGATGAACCACGGCTTCCGGCCGCTGCCCGCCGGCGCGGTCTCCGTCGTCGCCCCGAACTACACCAGCGGCAGCTCGCACTACCTCGCCCCGGCCGACTTCGCGACGATCTACAACGTGAAGGCGCTCTACGACGCCGGGTACACCGGGAGCGGGCAGACGATCGCCATCGTCGGCCGCACCGACATCCACATCGCCGACGTCCAGTACTTCCGCAGCTACTTCGGCCTGCCGGCCAACGACCCGGTGACGGTCCACAACGGAACCGCCCCCGGCGTCGTCGATTCGGGCGAGGAAGGCGAAGCGCTGCTCGACCTCGAATGGTCGGGCGCGGTCGCGAAGAACGCGACGATCAAGTTCGTCGTCACCAAGTCCACCAGCACGACGGACGGCGTCGATCTCTCGGCGCAGTACATCGTCAACAACAACGTCGCGCCGGTGATGAGCACCAGCTTCGGGGCCTGCGAATCGGCCATCGGCACGAGCGAAAACAACTTCTTCAACAACCTCTGGCAGCAGGCGGCGGCGCAGGGGATCACCTCCTTCGTCTCCTCCGGCGACAGCGGGGCGTCCGGCTGCGACGGCGGCAGCGCCACCAGCGGCTCCGGCCGCGCGATCTCGGGCCTCTGCTCCACGCCGTACGACGTCTGCGTCGGCGGCTCGATGTTCGACGACGCCTCCAACCCGTCGGCCTACTGGGCCTCGACGAACGACGCGACGACCCACGGCTCGGCCCTCTCCTACATTCCGGAGAAGGTCTGGAACGAGAGCGCCAACGTCAGCGGCGGCTCGGGCCTCTGGGCGACCGGCGGCGGCGCTTCGTCCGTCTACTCCAAGCCCTCGTGGCAGGTCGCGACCGGCGTGCCGAGCGACGGCAAGCGCGACGTCCCGGACGTCTCGCTGACCGCCGCCGGCTACGACGGCTACATCATCGTCCAAGGCCACACGTCGAGCGCCTCCGGCCTCACCGTCACCGGCGGCACCTCCGCTTCCTCGCCCTCGTTCGCCGGCCTGATGGCCCTGATCAACCAGAAGACCGCGACGACGCAGGGGAACGCCAACGTCCGCTTCTACCAGCTCGGCGCCGCGCAGTACGGCGGCACGGGCGCGACGGTCTTCCACGACGTGACCAGCGGCAACAACAGCGTTCCGAGCGTCACCGGCTACACCGCCGGAACCGGCTACGACCTCGCCACCGGGCTCGGCACGGTGGACGCCAAGGCGCTGGCCGACAACTGGGCCGGCCAGGCCACGCCGGACTTCGCCGTGACCGTTTCTCCGTCCTCCGTCTCCGCGACGGCCGGCGGGCAGACGACCGCGACGGTGACCACGACCGTCTCCGGCGGCTTCAACTCCGCCGTTTCGCTCTCCGTCTCCGGCCTGCCGACCGGCGCCACGGCCACGTTCTCGCCGGCGTCGATCGCCGCCCCCGGTTCCGGCAGCTCGACCCTCACCCTCGCGACCGGCACGGCCGCCGCGGGAACCTACAGCCTCACGATCACCGCGACCGGCAACGGGACGACCCACGCCGCCGCGCTGAGCTTCGCGATCAACGCCGTCCAGACGACCTACTCGATCTCCGGCGCGGTGACCCTCAACGGCGCCGGACTCTCCGGCGTGACCGTCGGCGCCGGCTCGACGAGCGCGGCGACCGACGCCAACGGCGCCTACACGATCTCCGGCCTCGCCAACGGCACGTACACGCTGACGCCGAGCAAGACCGGCTACACCTTCTCGCCGGCGACGCAGAGCGTCGCGGTGAGCGGCGCGGACGTGACCGGCAAGAACTTCACGGCCACGGCGACGACCGGGGACACCGCGCTGACCAGCGGCGTCGCGGTCGCCGGCTCGATCACCTCCACCTCGCGGAACGGCGCGTGGAACTACTACTACATCGACGTTCCGAGCGGCGCGACGAGCCTCGCCGTGACGATGACCGGCCTCTCCGCCGACGCCGACCTCTACGACATGTTCAACGCCAAACCGACCACGAGCTCCTACACCAGCCGCTCGTGGAACAGCGGGACGACGAGCGAGTCGATCACCAACAGCAGCCCGTCCGCGGGCCGCTGGTACATCGGCGTCACCAACTACGCCACCGGCACGATCACCTACACCATCAAGGCGACGGTGACGACGCCGGCCGCGACCTACACCGTTTCCGGGACCGTCACGCTCAACGGCGCGGGCCTCTCCGGCGCGACCGTCAGCGCCGGCTCGGCGAGCGCCACGACCGACGCCAACGGCGCCTACACCATCTCCGGCCTCGCCAACGGGACCTACACCCTGACGCCGAGCAAGAGCGGCTACACCTTCACGCCGACCTCGCAGAGCGTCACCGTGAACGGCGCCAACCTGACCGGCAAGAACTTCACCGCGACCGTCGCGCCGGCGGGCCTCACCGACGGCGACTTCGAGGGCGGGCTGTACGGTTCCTCCAGCACCGGCGCCTCCGGCACGACCGGGCCCTGGGCCTGGACGTCCACCGGCGGCAAGAACCCGATCCAGACCGGCAGCTCGAAGGCGCACGCCGGCTCGTGGTTCGCGGTGATGAACGGCTACGGCAAGAGCGAGACCGACACCCTCTCCCAGACGGCGACGATTCCGGTCTCCTCCACCGCCAAGCTGAACTTCTACCTCAAGGTCACGACGTCGGACGGCACGAGCAAGGCCTACGACAAGCTGACCGTCTACCTGATCGACCAGAACGGCGCCAGCCACCAGCTCGTCCAGTACAGCAACGTCAACGCCAAGACGAGCGGCTACGCGCTGAAGAGCCTCTCCGTTTCCGCGTATCAGGGGCAGACGGTCACGATCAAGTTCTCCGCGACCGAAGACTCCAGCCTCTCCACCTACTTCTACATCGACGACGTCGCGCTCGCGAACTGAGTCGTCGCGCCTGACTTTCCGCACGAGGAGGCCGCCCGCGAGGGCGGCCTCTTCGCGTCCGGCGTGCCACAATTGGTGCATGAGCGACGCCAAGCCACGTCCGACCCGCAAGTACGGCCAGAACTTCCTCGCCGAGCCCCGCCTCGCGGCGAAGCTCGTCGAGCTGTTCGCCCCCGGCCCCGACGACGTCGTCGTCGAGATCGGCCCCGGGCGCGGCGCGCTGACCCGCGGCCTCGCCGAGAAGGCCGGCCGCTTCGTCGCGCTCGAGATCGATCCGCGCCTGATCGACGGCGTGAAGGAAATCCTCGCGCCGTTCCCGAACGCCGAGGTCCACCTCGCCGACGCGCTGGAGATCGACTGGGACGCCCTCTCCGCCCATCTCGGCGGACCGCTGCGCGTCGTCGGCAACCTCCCCTACAACGTCGGCACGCCGATCGTCCGCCGCCTGATCGCCAGCGACGCCGTCCTCGACACGCAGGTCGTGCTGCAGCTCGAGGTCGCGGAGCGGCTTCTCGCCGAGCCGGGCACGAAGGACTACGGCCCCCTCTCGATCGTCGCCGCGCTCCGCTGCGAGCGGGAGAAGCTGCGCGTGATCAAGCCCGGCTCGTTCACGCCGGCGCCGAAGGTCACGAGCTGCGCGCTGCGGCTGAAGCGCCTCGCCGCCCCGCCGCTCGCGGCGGAAGAGGTCGGGCGGTTCGAGTACTGGGCCTTCAGCGGCTTCGCCCAGCGGCGCAAGACGCTGGCCAACAACATCGAGCGCCACCGCACGCTGATCGAGCAGTTCCTCGTTTCCTGCGGCCTCCCCGCGAACGCGCGCGGCGAGCGGCTCACGCCGAACCAATGGCTGACGCTCGCCGACGCGATGACGATGGGCGAGGTCGCGCTGGACGTTTGACATGGGCGCGAAACTCGACGTCTACACCCTCGGCGGCTGCGGCGGCTTCGGCATGAACGCCACGCTCCTCGCCGTCGGCGGCGAGGCGATCCTCGTCGACTTCGGCGCGGGGTTCCCGCGCGAGCCGCTCCCCGGCGCAGCGCTCGTCGTGCCCGACGGCGCCGCGCTCGTCGAGCGCTTTCCGCGCCTCGCGGCGATCGCGCTGACCCACGCGCACGACGACCACTGCGCCGCGCTCTCCTACCTGCCGCCGGCCTGGCGGAGCGCGCCGGTCTACGGTCCCGCGTTCGCGCTCGCCTCGGCCGCCGACCGCCTCGACGACAACCACGTTCCCCGCCCGCGGATGATCCCGGTCGCCGCGGGGGAGCGGGTCGAGCTCGGGCCGTTCGGGGTGACGTTCGTCCCCGCGACCCACTCCGTGCCCGACTCCGCGCTGCTGGCGATCGAGACGCCGGTCGGCCTCGTCGTCCACTCCGGCGACTTCAAGCTCGATCCCGCGCCGCGCAAGGGCCCCCCCGCCCCGCGCGCGCAGCTCGCCGAGCTCGGCCGCAAAGGCGTCCGTCTGCTCCTCGTGGACAGCACCGGCGCCCTACGCCCCGGCCGGACCGCGGCGGAGAGTTCCGTCGCCCCCGCGCTCGCCAAGACGATCGCCGGCGCGGAGGGCCAGGTCTTCGTCTCCACGTTCGCCAGCCACGTCCACCGGATCGAGGCGGCGATCGAAGGCGCCGCGGCGGCGGGACGCAAGGTCGCGCTGCTCGGGCAGCGGATGACCCGCTCGACGCGCCACGCGCTCGACCTCGGGCAGTTCGACGCCCCGGCCGGAACGCTCGTCTCCCCCGAGGAACTGCAGGACGAACGGCCCGAATGCCGCGTCTGGCTCGCCGGCGGCTGCCAAGGGGAGAACAACTCCACCTTCTCCCGCCTGAGCATGGAGACCGACCAGCGCGCCGAGGTGATGCGCGGCGACACCGTCGTCCTCTCCTCGAGCATCGTCCCCGGCAACGAGATGCCGGTCTCGCGGATGGTGGACCGCTTCCTGCGGCTCGGCGCCTCGGTGATGACCGCGGGCGAACATCCGGAACTCCACGCCTCGGGGCACGGCTCGCGCGACGAGCTGGCCGAGTTGGTCGCGCTGACGCGGCCGGAGGTCGTCGTGCCGGTCCACGGCGACCGCGCGCACCTCGAGGCGATGGCCGCCCTCGCCGAAGCCGCCGATCCGGCGCCGCGCCAAGTGCTGATCATCGAGAAGGGAGACCATCTCGAGCTCGGCGGGTTCGGCGCGGCGGTCGTGGAGCGTCTGGAGGTCCACACGCTCTACCTCGACGACGCCGGGCTGGTCCTCTCGCCGCAGGTGATGCGCGAGCGGCAGGCGATCGCCGCCGCCGGCGTGGCGCTGGTCCACGTGCGGCGGACCTCCGGCGGGCGCGTGCCCGACGACGCGGTGCGGATCGAAGGGATCGGCGTGCCCGGCTGGGAAACGATCGGCCCGGAGGCCGCCGACGCCGCGCTGCGCGCGGTGCGGCTCGCCCCGCCCTGGACGCCGGTCGGCGAGCTCGAGGCGGACATCGCGCGCCGCGTCGGCAACCTCTTGCGCCGCGGCGGACGGGTCCGGCCGCGGGTCGTCGTGGTCCTCGACTGAACAGCGAAACGGGAGAGCACAACCGATGGTCGTTCCGCCGCTCGCCGCGCTCGACGCGCTGCAATCGTTGATTCTCGGCCTCGTCGAGGGGCTGACGGAGTACCTGCCCGTCTCCTCGACCGGCCACCTGATCATCGCCAACCACTTCCTCGGCATTCAGGGCGAAGGGAGCAAGGCGTTCGACGTCGTGATCCAGATCGGCGCGATCCTCGCCGTTCTGGGGCTCTACCGTCGCCGCGTCGGGCAAATGGCCCTCGGCCTCGTCGGCCGCGACCGCGTCGGCGGCAATCTGCTCCTCAATCTCGCGATCGCCTTCCTGCCGGCGGCGGTCGTCGGCCTCGCCGTCGAGAAGCGGATCAAGGCGCTGTTCGACATGCGGCCCGTCGCGTGGGCGCTCCTCGTCGGCGGCGTCCTGATGATCGTCGCGGACTTGCTGCTGCGGCGGCGCCGCGAACGCCGCGGGCTGACGCTGGAACGGCTCGGCCCGCAGGGGGCGCTGGTGATCGGCCTCTTCCAGGTTCTCGCGATGTGGCCCGGCACCTCGCGCTCGCTGGTGACGATCATCGGCGGCCTGCTGGTCGGGCTCACCCCGCTCGCCGCGGCCGAGTTCTCGTTCCTGCTCGCCCTGCCGACGCTGAGCGCGGCCGCCCTCTACGAGATCGTCTTCCACCACGCGGAGATGGCCGGCGCCGTCGGCGCGGGACCGATGATCGTCGGCCTGCTCGCGGCCGGCGTCAGCGCCGCGTTCGCGGTCAAGGGGTTCGTCGCCTGGCTGGTGCGCCACGGTTTCGTTCCGTTCGGCGTCTACCGGATCGTCGCCGCGGCCGTCGTCTTCCGCTTCGTCCT
>JAJFTU010000064.1 GCA_021372775.1 bacterium
GCGTCGGGATCAGGGTTTGTCGGACTTGGGGAGCGGCAGGGGGAACGGGGCGACGTTGCCGCCCTTGCCCGCGACCTCGGTGATGCGGCTCGTCCCCTGCTTGTCTACTTCGTCGATCCGCACCACGGCGTGCATCGGCACGAAGAACCGCTTCACCCCCTCGAACTCGCGCTGCAGCCGCTCCTCGCCGGGATCGACGATCGCCGTCGTCTTCTGGCCGAAGACGATGTCCTCGATCTCCACGAAGCCGAGCAGCGCGGCCGGGGACACGCTCCGCGCGTAGAGCTCGTAGACCTGCCCTTGGTTGTGGAACGCGATGCGGTAGAGGGTCTTCTTGGTCGCCATGGCGGAATCGATGATACGCGCCCGCCGCCGGCGCCGGCCAGCCGACCGTCCGGGGAGACACGTCGCCCGCGCCGCGGGAACGCATGGTGCAATGCCGTCGCCCCCACCGGAGGACACCATGCGAAAGACCATCGCCCTCGCCCTCGGCCTCGCGCTCGTCGCGCCGGCCGCCTTCGCCGACTCGCCGATGTTCCGCGGCGGCCCCCGCCACGAAGGCGTCTGCCCCGGCCCCGCGGTCCGCCCGGGCAAAGTGAAGTGGTCGTTCCGCACCGGCGGCAAGATCCGCTCGACCCCCGCGCTCGCCGGCGGCACGCTCGCCGTCGGCGCCGAGGACGGCTTCCTCTACGCGCTCGACGCCAAGACCGGCGCGCTGCGCTGGAAGTTCAAGACCGAAGGGGACGTCTCCTCCTCCCCCGCGATCGCCGACGGCCGCGTCTTCTTCGTCGGCGGCGACGGCGCGCTGCGCGCCCTCGCGCTCGCCGACGGCAAGGAGCTGTGGAAGCTCGAGACCGGGCCGCTCGGCCACTACGAGTTCCCCGCGGGGAACGTGCGGACGTGGGACTACTTCGCCTCCTCGCCGGTCGTCGCCGACAGCGTCGTCTACGTCGGCGGCGGCGACCGCAAGATCCACGCCGCGGACGCCGCGACCGGCAAGGAGCGCTGGAGCTTCGCCGCGCAGGGGATCGTCCGCGCGACGCCGGCCGTGGCCGACGGCGTGGTCTTCGCCGGCGACTTCGCCGGGCGACTCTACGCGCTCGACGCGGCGACCGGCGCCGCGAAGTGGACCTTCAAGGTCGAGGGAAGCCGCTCCTTCCCCAACGGCGAGATCCAGTCCTCCCCCGCCGTCGCCGACGGCCTCGTCTACTTCGGCTCGCGCGACGCGCATCTCTACGCCGTGGACGCGGCGACCGGCAAGCTCGCGTGGCGCGCCTCGCACGACGGCTCCTGGGCGCCGACGAGCGTCGCGATCGCCCGCGGCGTCGTCTACGAGGGCAGCTCCGACGGCAAGTTCGTGCGCGCGCTCGACGCCAAGTCCGGTGCGGCGAAGTGGACCCACGACGCCGGCGGCCGCGTCTTCTCCTCGCCGACCGTCGCCGGGGACCTGCTCTACTTCGGCACGCAACTCGGCGAGTTCTACGCGCTGGAACTGACGGAAGGGAACGTCCGCGGCACGTTCGCCGACGAGGCGGCGATCCAGTCCACGCCGGTCGTCGGCGACGGGCTCGTCTACGTCGCCGGCGACGCCGGCCGCGTCTACGCCGTCGAGGGGCCGGCCTACGACGCGTCGATGGAGCCGAAGGCGATCGAGATCCCCGCGTCCGCGCTTTCGGCGTTCGCCGGGAAGTACGCCTACCGCAGCTATTCCACGGAGGTCCGCGTCGAAGAGGGGGCGCTCGTCTTCGACGGCCTCGGCGAGCCGAAGATGCGGCTGCTCGCCTCGGCGCCGAACGCCTTCTTCTGCAAGACCAACGGCTGGACGTTCGCCTTCAAGACGGACGCGGCGGGCAAGGCGACGGGGCTCGCGCTGAACATCGAAGGCCAGACGTTCGAGCTGACCCGCGCGAACTGACCGGCGCCGTCGAGCGCGCGCGTCCGGCGGAAAACGAGGCGGGGTCGGCAAGACGCCGGCCCCGCTTTCGTTCCGCGCGGCGGAAGCCCGGGGTTCCCTCGTCGAGCCCCGCCGCGTCGCGCTCCCGCGCGGACCGTCGTGCGGCGCGGCGCGCGATTCCTCAGGGAGTCGCCAAGACGAGGCGCGCGCTGTTGAGTCGGCGCAGGTCCTCCCGCAGAGTCCGCAGGTCGCCGTCGGTGGCGTCGCGGATCGCCACGCGCAGGAGCAGCTCCCGCTCCACGACGACGACGTCCCCCTCGGCCTTCGCGCGCAGCTCGAGCCGCGCCGCCGGCATCTCGCGCAGGTACGGCGCGGGCAGCGTCTGCGGCGCCCGGCCCTTCAGCTCCACCTCGACGCGGTCCACGATCCGCAGGTCGCTCGGCAGCCGCCGCGAAGCCGAGTCGGCCTCTCCCGCCACCGGCAGCATGTCCAGATCGAAGAACGGCCCGAGGTCGAGCGTGCGCAGCGCGCCGCCGCCGGCGAGGGCGTCCTTCCAGCGGTAGGCGACGTCGTAGGCGTAGCGGCGCGCCTCCCGCTTCGGCGGCGCGACCTTCAGCTCGTCCACCGCGCCCCGTTCCTCGGCCAGCCGGCGGAAGACGACCTTGCGCAGCCGCTCGTCCTTCTGCACGAAGTCGTCGAACCCCCACGGCTCGAGCAGTCCGTCGAGAACGATCTCCTCGCGCACGGACGCGTCGCCGGATGAGTCGAGCGTGATGCGCGTCGCCGCGCGCCGCTCGGTCACCGCATCGACGCGCGGCGTGATCTCCGCGAGGCCGCTCGTCTTCTCCGAAACGACGAGCGCGCGGCCGCCGACGAGGTTGCCAGTGTCCGCCTGCACGGTCGCCGACAGCGTGGCGTCGATCAAACGCACGTCGCCGAGACCGGGAACGTCGAT
The DNA here is from genome assembly GCA_021372775.1 of bacterium. Classification (NCBI taxonomy): domain Bacteria; species bacterium. The sequence goes on from JAJFTU010000064.1 coordinate 2,850, forward strand.
GATCGTCATCTCCGGCGTGCGCGGGCGCCCCGCCCAAGGCACGGCGACGATCGCGTGGCCGAAGCCGGGCCCCGGCATGGCCGGATCGACTTGGTGGAGCGCGGGGGGGTTGACGAGCGCCGGATACGCCTCGACGCCGACCTCCCGCAGCAGCGCGACCATCAGCAGCGCCTTGTCCTTGCAGTCGCCGAACGCGCGCCGCAGCGTCTCCTCCGGCTGACGCGGCTTCAGTCCGCCCCAGCCCAGTTCCGTGCCGAAGTAGCGGACCCCGCGGGCGCGGCGCTCCGCCTCGGCGACCGGATCGCCGCCGCTCGCCCGCACCTCCGCCGCCAGCGCGGCGACCGACGGCGGCGCGACGGCGGGGATTCGGTAGAGCTCGACGCCCCAGCGCGCGACGCTCGCCCAGTCGCGGAACGTCGGCGGGGCGCCGGCCGGCGCGTAGTCCACCGCCGCGAACAGGTAAGACTGCGCAAGAGCGTCCGGCGCCGCCTTCTTCGGCGGCGCCGGCACGTCCTCGAAGACCCATTCGGCCGCGTCGCTCGTCTCGCTCGACGGCTGCGCGGCGAGTCCCTGCGTCGTCTTGAGGCGCGCCGTGTACGCGCCGCGCGGCTCGATCGAGACGGCCACGACGGCGCGCGCCGTGGGCCAGGCGTGTTGCGGAAAGAAGCGATCCTGCGGAAAGTCGGCCTTGCTGAGGTAGTCCGCCTCGAAGACGACGAACCCGCCCGGCGCAACGGCCGCGTTGACGACCGTCGCCTGACTGTCGTCGAACGTCATCTCCTCGGAGAAGGACACCGTGACCGCGCTCTTCGCCTTCTCCCGCTTCACGCGGCCGCGCGCGTCCACGGTCCAGACGCGGAGGTTCGTCTGGCGCACGAACCCCGTCGACAAGACGCCGACCTCTCCCGCCTCGAGCCCCTCGCCGTTGTTGATCCGGACGACGCCGCGGTGGACGCCGGTCCGCTCGCCGTTCCGCACCGTCAGCCGCCATTCTTCGAGCAGGACGACCGCCGGCTTGTCCTTGTACTTCTCGATCGCCGGCGAGCTCAGGTACGGCTCGGCCCAGGAAGGCGCCGAGTCCGCGGCGAGCGCCGCGGGGCAGAGCGCGGCGCAGAGCGCGGCCGCCGCGGCCAGCGGGAAGCGTCGGGGCATCCTCATCTCCTTTCGAACGTCGCCTCGGCGGCGAGGGCTCTCTTCAACGCCAGCGCGAAGGCCCGCGCGGAAGCGTAGCGCTGCGGAACGATCTTCTGCTTGGCGACGGCGAAGCGGGCGCGATAGACGAGCTCGTTCGGCGCCGCTCCCGCGCGCCACGAGGCCTCGAACGACAGGCCCGCGCCGAGGAGCCGCGCGGGGGGCGGCGGCGTCCGGGCCGCGTACCCCTCGGGGGCGACGAACGTCTGCTCGAACTCGATCGTGAAGGGACGCGGCCACCAGAGCGGCAGTCGGCGCCGCTCCGCGACGGGCAGGCCGAGCCGCTTGCTCACGACGTCGCGCGGCCGGACGACCAGCGTCCCGCCCGCCGCCAGCGCCGCGTCGGCCTGGGCGAACGAGTAGTTGGCCGCGAAGGAGCGCGACAGATCGTCCGGATCGCCGGTCTCGACGCGCGCTTCCGCGAGCGATCCCGGCTCGCCGTCGAGAAACTCCGTCGCCCGGCGTTCGGGCGTCGCGCCGCTCCACGCGTCGCGCCGTTCCTGCTCCAGTTGGCCCGCCCAGACCGCTTCGCCGGCGACGCGCGCCGAGCCGTTCGCCGCGAGCTCGATCCGCTCGCGCCGCGTCAGCACGTTCGTCTCCGCCGCCGCGCACGGAACGCCGATCCACGCCGCGTCGAAGACCGTCGCCGCGTGGAGCCGCGCCGTCGCGCGGGAGACGCGCAGCGCGTTGTCCGAGCCGCCGCAGAAGGCCGCGGAAACGATCCCCGGGCGGCAATGGCGGCAGGAGGGATCGAACGGGATCGGCGTCCGCCCGTCCACCGCCTCGGCGATCGGCCGCGCCTCCTCCGAGCGCTCCGGCGTCGGGAGGCGGCACGACTGCCGCGAGACGTCGTGCGCCAGGAGGAGCGAGGCGTCCACGCCCGCCTCCTCGGCGAGGACGACGGCCAGCATCGCGGCCTCCTCGGCCGTGCCCGCGCGCGACTCCAGCAGCGCGTCGGCGGTCTTGTTCGGCCCGCCGTCCGCGGCGTCGGCGCCGGCGTCCGGAACGAGCGCGATCTCCCGCGCGATCCACGCGCCGATCCGCTCGAAACGCTCGCGCGGGCTTCCCGCCGCGAACTCGCGCGCGGCCAGCTCCCGCGCCGTCTTCCGTTTCGCCTCGAAGGCGGCGAGCCGCCGGTCGCGCACGGCGCCCTCCGCGTCGTCGAACGCCCCCCGCGGCGCGATGAACATCCGCAGCCGCGTGTCCGCCTCCGGCGGCGAGAGCGGTTCCCGCGCGTACGCCGGCACGTCGCGGCAGACGACGCGGTCCACCACATCGTCGCCGTCGGGGGGCGCCGTCTCGACGGCGCACCACGGGGCGATCGCCGCGCAGGAGTGGGCGGCGACGTCCAGTCCGGACTTCGCCGGGCGGCGCGCGACGAAGGTCGCCTCCCGCACCGGGATCGACTCCTGCACGTCCCACAGCGGCCACGGCGCCACGCGGCCGCGCCGCAGCTCGTATTCCCATTCGAGCACCGCGCCCGGCGCGACGGCGGGGAACGTGAACTTCAACTCGCGCCGCTTGGTCTCGCCCTGAGCGTCCACCGCTTCGTGCCGCATCTCCGCCGTCAGTTCGACCTTCCGCCCGTCGGGAAGGGCGGTGCGCGCCGCGAAGCCGGTCAGGCGCCACTCGCGGCCGCTCGGCTCCTCGTAGGAGACGATCGACTGGTTCGCCCAGGCGCGGCCGTCGTCGTCGTTGATCAGCACGCGCTTGCGGACGGTGAGGACGTTCTCCGCCTCGCCGTTCCGCGCGCGTCCCTCGATTCGCCACGTCTCTTCGTGGAGCAGGACGACCGCCGGCGCGGCCGCCTCCTCCTCCGCCGGATTCCGCGGCGGCTGGGGCGAGAACCCGAGCGGATCGAAGGCCGACGCCGCGCCGACGGCGGCCGCGAACGCGGCGAACGCGGCGACGGCGCGGCGCACCCTCACTTCCCTTCGAACGTCGCTTCCGCGGCCAGCGCCTTGCGTAGTTCGAGCGCGAACGCCCGCGCCGCGGGGTAGTCCTTGAGCGGGATCTTCGTCTTCTCCACCGCGACCTTCGCCGCGTAGACCAGCTCGTTCGGCTTCGACCCGACGCGCCACGCCCCTTCGAACGTCAGCCCCGGCCCGCTCAGCTTCTTAGCCTCGGGCAGGGCGCCGGCCTTGAAGCCCTCCGGCGCGACGAACGTCTCCTCGACGACGACGCTGAACGGACGCGGCCACCAGAGCGGGAAGCGGCGCTCTTCGTCGATCGGCAGGCCGAGCCGCTTGGCGATCACGTCCCGCGGCCGCACGACGAGCTTGCCGCCCGCCGCCAGCGCCGCGTCCCCCTGCGCGAACGCGTACTTCACCAAGTACGGAACCGACAGGTCGTCCACGTCTCCGGTCTCGACCTTCGCCTCCGACAGCGCGCC
>JAJFTU010000065.1 GCA_021372775.1 bacterium
GCACGGGTCGGTCTTCGTGCCGGCCGGCGGCCCCGGCTGGCGGCGCTGGCTGGCCGTCGCCGGCCCGGCGCTGATGGTCGCCGTCGGCTACATGGACCCGGGCAACTGGGCGACCGACCTCGCCGCCGGCAGCCGCTACGAGTACCGCCTCCTCTGGGTCCTGCTCGCGGCCAACCTCGTGGCGATCGTCCTCCAGAGCCTCGCCGCGCGGCTGGGGATCGTCCGCCGCCTCGACCTCGCCCAAGCCTCGCGCCGGACCTATCCCGCGCCGGTCAACGTCGCCCTCTACGCGCTCGCCGAGTCGGCGATCGTCGCCTGCGACCTCGCGGAAGTGCTCGGCTCGGCGATCGCGCTCGAGCTGCTCTTCGGCCTGCCGCTGGCGCTGGGGGTCCTCGCCACCGCGCTCGACGTGCTGCTGCTCCTCGCGCTGATGCGCTTCGGCGTGCGCAAGCTCGAGGCGGTCGTCCTCTCGCTCGTCGGCTCGATCGCCTGCGCCTTCGCCGTCGAGATCGTCCTCGCCCGCCCCGACTGGGGCGCGATCGGCGCCGGCTTCCTCCCCGCCCTCCCCGACGCCGGCGCGCTCTACCTCGCCGTCGGGATCTTCGGGGCCACGGTGATGCCGCACAACCTGTACCTCCACTCGGCGCTGGTGCAGACGCGGCGCTTCGCCGGCGGGGCGGACGAGACGCGCCGCGCGATCCGCCTCAACGCGATCGACTCCGTCGTCTCGCTCAACCTCGCCTTCTTCGTCAACGCGGCGATCCTCGTCGTCGCCGGCGCCGTCTTCTTCCGCGCCGGCCGTCACGACGTCGCCGAGCTGCAGGACGCCCACCGACTGCTCGAGCCGCTGGTCGGCGCGGCGATCGCGCCGCTCCTCTTCGCGCTGGCGCTCCTCGCCGCCGGGCAGAGCTCGACCGTCACGGGGACGCTGGCCGGGCAGGTCGTGATGGAGGGATACCTCGACCTGCGGATGCGCCCCTGGCTGCGCCGCGCGCTGACCCGCGGCGTCGCCGTCGTCCCCGCCCTCTTCTGCGTGGTCCACTTCGGCGAGGGGTCGGCGGGAGGGCTGCTCGTGCTGAGCCAAGTGATCCTCTCGCTGCAGCTGCCGTTCGCCGCGGTCCCGCTGGTCCAGTTCGTCTGCGACCGCCGCACGATGGGGCCGCACGCCGTCCGCGGCGGCCTCAAGACCGCGGCGTGGGGCGCGACCTTCGCCGTCGTCGCGCTCAACGTCTGGCTCGTCGGCGACGCGTTCCGCGCCTGGCTCGCCGCCGGCGGCGCCGCGGCGACGGCGGTGCGCTTCGTCGCGCTTCCGCTGGGCGCCGCGCTCGCCGCGCTTCTGGTCTGGGTTACGCTGTGGCCGATGATCGCCAAGCGCCGCCGCGAACCGATTCCCGCGCGGGCGCCGGCCGGCGTGCACGCCGCCGCCGCCCCCGCCCGCCCGGCGCTCGAGCCGCCGCCGCCGATCGCCCGCGCGGCGATCGCGCTCGACTTCTCCGGGCGCGAGGAGACGCTGCTCTCCGGCGCCCTGCGCGTGCTGGGCGCCGCGCGGCCGCGGCTGCTGCTCTGCCACGTGGTGGAGAGCGCGCCGGCGCGGGCCTTCGGCCGCGACGCCGAGGACGTCGAGACCGGCGCCGACGAGCGGCGCCTCGCCGAGTTCGCCGAGGCGCTGCGCCCTCTCGGCTTCGAGGTCGACACGGCGCTCGGCGCGGGCGATCCGGCGCGCGAGCTGGCGCGGATCTGCGACGAGGCGGGGGTCGAGTTGGTGATCCTCGGCGGGCACGGCCACCGCGGCCTCGCCGACGCGATCCACGGCACGACGGCCGAGACGCTCCGCCACCGCGTCAAGGCGAGCGTCCTCGTCGTGCCGCTGCACTGACCAGCCGGAGGACGATCGGTGGACGACGCACGGACGACGCTCGAACGGGCGCTGACGCTCCATCAGCAAGGACGCTTCGCCGAGGCCGAGCCGCTCTACCGCGCCGCGCTCGCCGCCGCGCCGGCGAACGCGCAGGCGCAGTACCTGCTCGGCGCGCTGCTCGTGCAGCAAGGGCGGGACGCCGAGGCGCTCGCGCCGCTCGAGACGGCGGTCCGCCTCGCGCCGGACGACGACGGATTCGCCTTCGAGCTCGCCGCCTGGGAGCGCCGCGCCTGCCGCCTCGCCGCGGCCGAGCGCCGCCTGGCGGCGATCGTCGCGCGCCGGCCCGACGACGTCGACGCGCGGTTCGAGCTGGGCGAAACGACGCTCGAACGGGGACGGCGCGCGGAAGGGCTCGCGCTGATGGCCGCGGCCGCCGCCGCGGCGCCGGAGCGCGACGACCTGCGCCGCCGCCTCGCCGCGCGGGACGACGACCCCGCCGCGCTCGACGACGTTCTTCGCCGCCGCCGGCGGCTCGCCGGCCTCGCCGAGGACGGCCCGACGAACCCGTTCGACGACGCCGACCACGACGCTCCGGCGAAGGACGTCCTGATCGTCGTCCACGACCAGCCGGAGTTCGTCGCCGACTGCCTCGAGTCGGTCGAGCGCGCGACGCGGAACGCGACGGTCTTCGTCTGGGACAACGCCTCCGCGGCGCCGACGCGCGACCTGCTGCGCGACCACGCCGCCGCGGGGCGGATCGTCCTGCGCCGCAGCGAGGAGAACGTCGGCTTCGTCGAGCCGAACAACGAGCTCGCCCGCCTCGGCTCGGCGCCGTACGTGGTCCTGCTCAATTCCGACTGCACCGTCGCCCGCGGCTGGGACGTCGCCTTGATCGACCTCCTGCGCGACGACCCCGGCGTCGGCGTCGCCGGCTACCAAGGGGCGCTGCTCGACCGGAACGGCTGCGGCGCGATCGAGGCGTACGGCGACGAAATCGACTACGTCTCCGGCTGGAGCCTCGCGCTGCGCCGCGCGGAGATCGATCCGCGCGGGCTGTTCGATCCGGCGATCCGCTTCGCCTACGGCGAGGACGCCGACCTCTCGCTCCGGCTTCGCCGCGACGGCCGACGGCCGCGCGCCCTCCCGCTGCAGTGGGCGCTCCACTTCGGCGGCCGCACGATCGCCGCGGTCCGCGGCGAGCGCGATCTCTCGGCGGAGATGGCGGCGAACCAACGCCTGCTGCGGAGCCGTTGGGGCGCGTACCTCGACGAGGACCGCGTCGCCGCGCGGCGCGCCGCGCGCCGCGCCGAGCGCGTCGCCGCCGTCTGCGTCCTGGACGCCGCGCGCGGCGACATCGCGCCGGCCCTCGCCGCCGCCGCGTCCCGCTTCCGCGGCGTCGCCGCCGCGCTG
>JAJFTU010000066.1 GCA_021372775.1 bacterium
GCGGCACGCCTCGCCGGCCGGCGGCGGCGGCCGCGGCGGCGGCCGACCCGGGGGTCAGCCCGAGCAGCTTGGCCCGTTCGCTGGCGGTCGACGGCGGCGGCGCGATGACCGCCTTGCCGAGGCGCGAAACCGGCGGCGGGGCGGGGCGGGCCGGGGCGGCCGCGGGGCGCGCGGGCTGCGGCGGCGCGACCGGCGCGGGAGCGGGAGCGGGAGCGGCCGCCTGGGGGGCGGCGGGCGTCGCGACGACGGCTTCCGCCGCCTTCTCCGCCGGCTTCGGGGCCGGCTTCTCGACGGGGGCGGCGGGCGGCGCCGGCGTCGGGACGACGGCGGGCGCCTCGACCGGGGCCGGCGCGGCGGCCGGGGTCGCGGCGATCGGCGCCGGCGTCGGGACGACGGGGGCCGGGGCGGCGGGGGCTTCCGTCGGCGAGGGCTCGGCCGGAACGGCGGCCGCCGGAGCGGCGCCTTCCGGGCGGCGATGCGCCGCGGCCCGCTCGAGGGCGGCCTTCTTCGCCGCGGCGCGGCGCTCTTCCTCGCGCTGCCGCTCTTCGCGCGCGGCGCGTTCCTTCTCTTCCCGTTCCGTCGCGGCGCGCTTGAGCGCCTCTTCCTTGGAGGGACGGACCGGCTTCGGCTTGAAGAGATCCCGGAGTTCGGCGACGACGGCGTCGTCCAGCGGCGACAGGTTGGACTTCGCCTCGAGGCCCATGTCTTCGAGGGCGTCGAGGATCTCCTTGCTGTCGACGTTGAGTTCTTTGGCCAGTTGGAAAATCCGCACGGGGGCTACTCCTCATCCCGCCCGGGGGCGTCGGCTTCCGGCGTGGAGGCCGAGTCCGCCTTGCCTTCTGCGGGCGGGACGTCGCGCAGGAACTCCGCGACGTCGAGCGATGCGTCGTCCGGCTGGGCGCCGGCCGACAGTTCCGCCGCGAGCCGCGCGGCTTCCTCTTCTTCCTGCTGGATCTCGGCCGCCAAGGTCTCCGCCTTGTCGTGGAGCTCGAGCGCGAGGTCGGTGTCGATGCCCGGAACCGCGGTGAGGTCCTCGAGGTCCGCGTCGATCAGCTGCTCGAGCTCGCGGTAGCCGTAGTCGATCAGGGTGGCGACCAACTCCTCGTCCGCGCCGAGGCGGGTGAAGAGGTCGGCGGCGCGGGCTTGCGCGGCGCTCTCGGCCTCCACCTCGTCGAGCTTCTCGCTCTCGCTCTTGATGTCGATCCGCCAGCCGACCAACTTGCCGGCGAGGCGGACGTTCTGGCCCTTCTTGCCGATGGCGAGGGAGAGCTGGTCGTCGGCGACGATCACCTCGACCTCGCGCCGCTCCTCGTCCTTGAGTGCCACGCGGTTCACCGCGGCCGGCTTGAGCGCCTCGCGGACGAACGCCAGCCCGTCCTCGTGGTACTGGACGATGTCGATCTTCTCGCCGCGGAGCTCGCGGATGACCGACTGCACGCGGCTGCCCTTCATCCCGACGCAGGCGCCGACCGGGTCGACGTCGCGGTCGCGCGACTGCACGGCGATCTTCGTCCGCTCGCCCGCGTCGCGGGCCGTGGAGACGATCCGCACCGTCCCGTCGTAGATCTCCGGGACTTCCATCTCGAAGAGCTTCATCACCAAGCGCGGATCGGAGCGGGAGAGGATGACCTGCGGCCCCTTGCCCGACTTCTCGACGTCCACGATCACCGCCCGGACCCGGTCGCCGGGGTTGCAGTGCTCGGCGCGGATCTGCTCGCGCCGGGGCACCGCCCCTTCCGTGGAGCCGAGGTCCACGACGACGTCGCCGCGTTCGACGCGCTTGACGACGCCGTTGATCAGCTCGCCGACGCGGTCGATGTACTCGTTGTAGACCTTCTCCCGCTCGGCTTCCTTGACCTTCTGGTAGATCACCTGCTTCGCGGCCTGGGCGGCGATCCGCCCGAGCTCGGGGCAGGGCTTGTCGAAGCGGAGCTCCATGTCGAAGTCCGCCTGGGGGTCGATCTCCAGCGCGTCCTCGAGGCTGATCTCGGTGTCCTCGTCCTCGACGTCGGCCACCACCCGCTTCAGCGCGTAGACGCGGAACGTCCCGTTCTCCTGGTCGAACACGGAGACGATGTTCTCGCGCGAGCGGAAAACCTTGCGCGACGCGGCCGCGTAGGCTTCTTCCAGGGCCTTGATCACGACCTCGCGGTCGATGCCCTTGTCGCGCCCGATGTCGTCGATCGCCTGCAACAGTTCGTTCTGCATGGAGCCCTCTTCCCTCCGCGCTACCACTCGACGTGAATCCGCGCCGCCAGTACGGCGGAAAGCGGAATTTCGATCAGCGTGCCGTCGGCGGCCTTGACCGCGACGGACTCCCCGCCGGCGTTCTCCAGCGCGCCCACGGCGGTGCGCGCCTTCCCGTCCGCGCCGCGGTACTTCACGTGCACGGCGCTCCCCTTGGCCCGCGCCCAGTGCCAAGGCAGCCGGAGCGGGCGCTCGATGCCGGGCGAGGAGACTTCCAGGTCGTACGACTGCGGAATCGGGTCTTCGACGTCGAGCTCGCGCGACAGCTGGCGGCTGACCCGCTCGCAGTCGTCGATGCCGATCTCGCCTTCCGGGCGCGACAGAAGGATCTGCAGCTTCGCGCGCGGCCCGGACCGCCGCAACGACAAGTCGTAGAGCTCGACGCCCTCGCCGGCCGCGACGCGCTCGGCGATCGCCCGCAGGCGCGCTTCGAGCTTCTCTCCACCAAGGCGACGCTCTTCCGTCACGTTCGTCTCCCGGCCACCGCCGCCGCGTCGGCCTCTCCGGGCACGAAAAAAGGCGCCCGAAGGCGCCTTGCGCAGCAGATCCGCATGGCTGGGCAGATACTAACACAAAGAACCGCGTCCGCATCAAATCTATAAAGCGTTCGCGCGCCGAACCGGGCGAAGGGAACGACGACGCGGAAAAGTTGGCGATCTTTCTTGACAGCCCGGGAGGGGGAGGGCATTATCCCGCCTCGCGTCCGAGACACACCGCCGCGAGGCGGGGCCCACCCCGGAAGCTGGACGGATCAAACGAGAGCTGGTACAGTCTCGCCGTCCCAAGATCGGTCGGAACGAAGCAATAAAAGTTCCGGTCCGGCCTTGACACACGAGAGTCTCTCCGCTAGAGTCTCTCGGCGCTCGCAAGACCCGCTCGGAACGGCGAAGCAAGAAAAGTTCCGAAACGGTCTTGACACCCGAAAGAGCTTCTGATACAGTCTTTCGGCGCTCGCAAGAGCGGCCCGCGGCAAGCAGCTCGCCGCCGAAAAAAAAGCGGCGAAATCGCTTGACGGCTCAACAGCTTCCTGCTAGAGTCTCCGGGCGCAAAAAAACGAAGCCGAAACGCTTCGCACAAGAGCGCAAGAGCAGTACGCTTTAAAGAAGTAGGGAACCACGGAACACAACGGCACCACAGTTGTTCTTTGAAAACTGAGCAGCGCGTACGAAAAGAGTCGTGCGACCAAACGCAAGACGGCCGGCAAGACCGGCCAACTTCAGTCAATCAAAGCCTTCGGGCTTTTGATAAAAACTGGAGAGTTTGATCCTGGCTCAGAACGAACGCTCGCGGCGTGCTTAACACATGCAAGTCTCGCGGGCTTGGAGCAATCCAAGTCAGCGGCAGACGGGTGAGTAACACGTGGGTAATCTACCCTTGAGTGTGGAATAACACAGGGAAACTTGTGCTAATACCGCATGACACCGTCCGGTCATTGGATCGGGCGGTCAAAGCTGGGGATCGCAAGACCTGGCGCTTGAGGAGGAGCCCGCGGCCGATTAGCTTGTTGGCGGGGTAATGGCCCACCAAGGCTCCGATCGGTAGCCGGCCTGAGAGGGTGTCCGGCCACACTGGGACTGAGACACGGCCCAGACTCCTACGGGAGGCAGCAGTGAGGAATTATGCGCAATGGGGGAAACCCTGACGCTGCGACGCCGCGTGGGTGATGAAGGTCTTCGGATCGTAAAACCCTGTCGAGAGGGACGAATAGCTTGGGTGTTAATACCATCCAAGCCTGACTGTACCTCTGGAGGAAGCCCCGGCTAACTCCGTGCCAGCAGCCGCGGTAATACGGAGGGGGCGAGCGTTGTTCGGAATTACTGGGCGTAAAGCGCGCGTAGGCGGTCGTGCAAGTCGGATGTGAAAGCCCTCGGCTCAACCGAGGAACTGCGTCCGATACTGCTCGACTTGAGTCCGGTAGGGGATGGCAGAATTCCCGGTGTAGCGGTGGAATGCGTAGATATCGGGAGGAATACCGATGGCGAAGGCGGCCATCTGGGCCGGAACTGACGCTGAGGCGCGAAAGCTAGGGGAGCAAACAGGATTAGATACCCTGGTAGTCCTAGCTGTAAACGATGGGCACTTGATGTCGCGGGTTTCTACCCCTGCGGCGTCGGAGCTAACGCGTTAAGT
>JAJFTU010000067.1 GCA_021372775.1 bacterium
GGATTTGAACCGGCGACCGCCTGCTCCCAAAACAGGCGCGCTACCAGGCTGCGCTACGCCCCGGCGCGTTCTCTCCGCAACACCTCTTTCAAGGGCGGGCGCATGGTACGCCAACGGGCCGCGCGGCGTCAAACCGCGGGCGCTCAGCCGTCGCGGCGCTCCCAGTCGAACGGGATGTCGTTGACGTCGGGGTCCCAGCGCTCCTCGTCGGGGTCCTTGGCGTCGTACGGCGCGTCGGTCAGCACGACGACGAGCGCCTCGGCGGGGCCGATCCCCTTCAGCCCGAACCAGACGCCGGGGGGGACGACGACCCGCAGCGGGGAGTGGTCGCCGAGGAAGAACTGCCGCAGCTCGCCGGAGGTCGGCGACTCCTCGCGCCCGTCGTAGAGGCCGAGGCGGACCATCCCGGAGACGACGGCGAGGGCGTCGGTCCGGCGGCTGTGCCGCCGCCAGGCCTTGACCACGCCGGGGTGGAGCGTCGTCAGGTGCACCTGCCCGAAGGCGGGCGTCCCCGGCACGTCGGCCCGGAACAGCTCGGCGAGCCGCCCGCGCTCGTCGGCCTTCACCTGCAGCGGCTGGACCAAGACCCCTTCGATCACGTCCCTGCCTCCCTCGCTGGCGGCGCCGATTATCGCAGAGCCGGGGCCCGGCCGTGCCCCGCCGGGACCCTCCGCGCGCCGCATCGGGCATAATCCCGGCCCGAAGGAGATCCCCGCGCCATGGACATCGCGCTTTGCGGACTGCCGCATTCCGGCAAGACCACCCTCTGGAAGATCCTCACCGGGACCGACGTCCCCGAGGGGGCGCGGGTCGAGACGCGCCGCGGGGTGGCCAAGGTGCCCGACGACCGGCTCGACCGGCTCTCGGCCCTCTTCAAGCCGAAGAAGACCACCCACGCCACCGTGAACTACGTGGACCTCGCGCCGATGGAGAAGGGCGCGGGCAAGACCGACAACCCGATCCTCACCGCGCTGCGCACGGCCGACGCGCTGGTCTGCGTGCTGCGGCTCTGGGACGACGAGGCCGACCCGCACCCCGAGGGGTCGGTCGATCCGGCGCGCGACCTCGCGCTGCTGGAGACGGAGTTCCTGCTGGCCGACATGGACGTCGCCCAGCGGCGGATCGAGCGGCTGGAGGGGATCGTCAAGAAGGCCGGCAAGGAGGAGGACAAGCGGGAGCTGGAGCTGCTGCGGCGGGTGCTGGTGCACCTCGAGGCGGAGACGCCGCTGCGCGCGGCGGGGCTGGCGGCGGAGGAGCTCCGCACGCTGCGCGGCTTCGCCTTCCTCACGGCGCGGCCGCTGCTCGTCGCGGCGAACCTCGGCGAGGACCGCACGGCGGAGCTCGGCCAGGGGGCGCAGGCGTTCGGGCTGGGCGACCTGGAGTCGCGGCCGGGCTGCGCCTTCGTGGCCCTCTCGGCGAAGATCGAGCAGGAGATCGCGGGGCTGCCGGCGGAGGACGCGGCGGCGTTCCGGGCGGACCTCGGGATCGAGGAGCCGGCGCTGGACCGGCTGATCAAGGCCAGCTACCGGCTGCTGGGGCTGATCTCCTTCTTCACCGCCGGCGACGACGAGTGCCGCGCCTGGACGATCAAGGCCGGGACGCGGGCGCGCGAGGCGGCGGGGGCGATCCACTCCGACATCGAGCGGGGGTTCATCCGGGCGGAGGTGATCCGCTGGGATCAG
>JAJFTU010000068.1 GCA_021372775.1 bacterium
TTTATCCCCGCGCGTCTGTCACGTAGGGGAGGCTGGCGCGTCCCGATGATCGTCGGAGAGTTCAAGAAACCACCGCGCCTGCCTCCCGACGTGATTCACGCGGAACCTTGCCTTTCGGCATTCAACGGCAAGGTGGTGCGAGGTCCGCGTCGGGCGGCAGGCGCGGTGGCGGCGCCGTCGTTTCGACGATGTGAGCGGCGCGCCAGCCGCCCCTACGCGCGATCGTCATCCGAAACGCGATCGTCATCCGAAACGCGGTCGTCGTCCGAAACGGGGCCGTCGTCGTCCGCAACGCGGTCGTCGTCCGCAACGCGGTCGGCGGCGGGGACGCGGCCGCCGGCGAGGACGCGGGCGCCGATCACCTGGTGGTCGAGGTGCGCGGCCTTGTCCATCTCGCGGATGAAGTGCGGGCGGTCGATCGAGACGCGCACGAGAAGCGTGCGGACGCCGAGCGGCGCGAACGCCTGCTCCCACTCCGGCCACCAGGGGGCGACGCCCTTGGCCAGCGGTTCGACGACGAAGATCGCCGCGCCGCGCCGCGCCGCGCCGACGAGACGCCGCAGCAGCGCGCCGCGCGCCGCTTCGTCGAGTTCGCTCGCCGACCAGCCGGCGACGTAGAGCGTGCCGCGGCCGCCGCGCGGGGCGGCGTTCGGCAGCTCGCCGCGCTGCGCGCGTCCCTCGAGCCCGAAGGCGCGCCACGTCCGCTCCGCCTCTTCGAGCGCCCAGCCGGAGCGGTCCACGCCGACGACCTGCCGCGCCGCGGGAAGCGACGCCGCGACCGCGGCCCCGACGGCGCCGGTGCCGCAGCCGAGATCGACGACCCGCCGCGCCGCGACGAGGGCGGGGTGGCCCTCCGCGGCCCGCACGGCGTGGTGGGCGACGAGGAAGTGCAGCGCCGCGAAGTAGGTCGCGAGGGCGGCGCGCTTGCCGGTCCCTTCGATCGCGCGCGTCGCGAGCCCGCCGCCGCCGCGCCGCTCGACGTAGAGCGTGGAGAGCGCCTGCGCGCCCTTCCGCAGCTCGGTGAAGGTCAGCGGCGGCACGAAGCGGGACACGGTCCCCTCCAGCCAAGCGTCGAAGGCTTCGCGGAGCGGCGATTCGAGGTAGGGGGCGGTCGGCACGATGATCTCCCGTTCGTCCGGATTATGCCCGATCCGCCCGCGGCGCGCGCCCGCGCTGGCCCGGAGGCGCGGCGCGTTCATAATCACGACCGGCGCGGCGGGGCCGCTTCAAGGCCCGCGCCGCGCGGTTGCGTCGCGCGCGTCGGCGCGCGCCGGGGGCGAATCGATGGCGATCCGCACGCGGAATCTGTTCCGGTTGGAGCGGCCGCTCCCGACGGAGGAACTCTGCGAGGAGTGGGCCGTGGGGCCCGCCGCGCGGGTCGAGCGGATCGTCTCGACCGGCCAGGCGAGCCCGCCCGGCTTCTGGTACGACCAGGAGCGCGACGAGTGGGTGGCGCTTCTCTCCGGCGCGGCCACGCTCCTCTTCGAGGGGGGCGAGCGCGTCGAACTGGCCGCGGGCGACGCGCTGCTGATTCCGGCGCGGACGCGGCATCGCGTGGAACGAACGAGCGCCGACCCGCCGTGCGTGTGGGTCGCCGTGCACGCCGACCTGCGCTGACGCGCGGCGGCCTTCGGGGGATAGAGGCGATGGAGGGTGCGGAGAGCGGGTTCGTCGCGGCGTGGAAGTGGATCCGCCGCAACGCCT
>JAJFTU010000069.1 GCA_021372775.1 bacterium
GCGGCCGCGGCGATCCCCTTGTAGAACTGGTCGAGGTCCAGCTTCTCGTTCGGGGCGTGCAGCCCGTCGTCGGGCAGCCCGATGCCGAGCAGCGCGCAGGGGACCTTCAGCTCGGCGGCGAACGTGTTGATGATCGGGATCGAGCCGCCTTCGCGCGTGAAGACCGGCGTCTTGCCGTAGGCCCGCCGCACGGCGTTCGACGCCGCGACGAGCGCGGGATGGTCGGTTTCGGCGATCCAGGCCTCGCCGCCGTGGAGGTACTTCACGCCGACCTTCACCGACTTCGGCGCGATCTGCTTGATGTAGGCGGCGACCTTCTTGGCGATCTCCTCCGGGCGCTGCGCGGGGACGAGCCGCATCGAGATCTTGGCGTGGGCCTCGGCGGGGATGACCGTCTTGGCGCCTTCGCCGGTGTAGCCGGCCCACATCCCGTTGACGTCGAGGCTCGGCCGGGCCCAGACGCGCTCCAGCGTGGTGAACCCCTTCTCGCCGAACAGCTCCGGCGCGCCGAGATCGCGGCGGTACTTGGCCTCGTTGAACGGCAGCGAGGCGAAGCCCTTGCGGTCGGCCTTGGTCAGCGGCTGCACGCGGTCGTAGAAGCCGGGGACCTTGATCTTGCCGTTGCCGTCCTTCAGCCCGGCGAGGATCTGCGCCAGGGCGAGGGCCGGGTTGACGACCGCGCCGCCGAAGCTGCCGGAGTGCAGGTCGCTGTTGGTGCCGCGGACGTCGATCTGCAGGTAGGAGAGGCCGCGCAGGCCGTTGCAGATCGAGGGGCTCTTGCGGTCGTACATCTCCGTGTCGGAGACGCAGACGACGTCGCAGGCGAGCAGCTCGACGTGGCTCTTGATGAACGGCTCGATGTTCTCCGAGCCGGCTTCCTCTTCGCCTTCGAGGATGAACTTCATGTTCACCGGGCAGGTCCCGGCGGTCTTGAGGTGCGCTTCGAGGGCGAAGACGTGGACGATCGCCTGCCCCTTGTCGTCGGCGGCGCCGCGGGCGTAGAGGCGGCCTTCGCGCTCGGTCGGCTCGAACGGCGGCGTGCGCCAGAGCTCGACCGGATCGATCGGCTGGATGTCGTAGTGGCCGTAGACGAGGATCGTCGGCTTCCCGGGGGCGCCGAGCCATTCACCGTAGACGATCGGGTGGCCCGGAGTCTCGTGCAGTTCGGCCCGCGTGCAGCCCGCGGCGAGAAGCCGCGCCTTGGCCCATTCCGCGGCCTTCAGGACGTCCGACTTGTAGGCGGGGTCGGAGCTGATCGAGGGGATGCGCAGCCACTCCTTCAGTTCGTCGAGATGGCGCGCGCGGTTTTCCTTGAGGAAGGCGGACAGATCGCTCATCGCTAAGGTCTCCCGTGCCCGGTGGGGCGAGGGCGACCATGGTACTCCGAACGCGGCGCGCCGCGCCGCGCGAACCGCGCCGTCCGCGCCGCCGCGCGCGCCGTTCGGCGACGCCGCGCGGCGCCGGGCCTCGTTCAGACCGCGACCTTGACCTGCGCGGCGCGGAGCACGCGCTCGCCGAGCCGGTAGCCGGCGCGGTACTCCTCGACGACCGTCTGCCGCGCCGCGGGATCCTCGGCGGGGCAGGAGAGGACCGCCTCGGCGACGTTCGGGTCGAACGGCTTGCCGAGCGTCTCGATCCGCTCCAGCCCCTCGCCGGCGAGGGCGTCGAGAAGCTGCTTCTGGACGAGGCGCACCCCCTCGGCGAGCGGATCGTCGCCGGCGTGGGCGAGGGCGCGGTCGAAGCCGTCGAGCGCCTCGAGGATCGACGAGAAGGCGCGGCCGAGGGCGTCGCGGACCCGCCGCTCCTGGTCCCGCTCGAGGCGGGCGCGGGTCGCCGCGAGGTCTTCCTTGGCCCGCAGGAAGCTGTCCTGCAGGTCGGCGAGGCGGCCCTCGGCCGTCCGCGCGCGCTCTTCCCAGACGCGCGCCGCGGCTTCGGCCTCGGCCAGCGCGGCGGCACCCGGCGCCTCCGCGGCCGTTTCGGCCAAGTCGGGGAGATTGGCCTCCCCCTCGTCGGCCGGAAGGACGGCCGGCTCGCCGTCGGCGTGGAAACGCCGCCGGTCGGTCACCTGGATCTCTTCGTCGCGTCGCTCGTCGTTCATCGCGCTCTCTTCCGTCCGTCGTTCAGCGCCGGCCCCGCGTCGCCGGCCGGGGGGCGGCCCCCAGCGGCACGGTCACGCGGTAGTAGCCGTCGCGCGCCCCGATCACGAGGGTCGCGGCGCGGCGCCGCGCCGCCTCGGGGAGCGCCTCGTAGAAGTCGTCCGCGTTCTTGATCTCGCGGCCGTTGACCTCCTCGATCGTCAGGCCCGGCCCGATGCCGATCTGGGCCGCGGCCGAGTCGTCCCGCACCTTGTCGATCACCGCCCCGCCCTCGCCCTGCTTCACCGAGAAGCCGAGGGCGTTGAGCGCGATCTCGGGGCCGCGCTCCTTGGGGAACTCGCGCACCGCGAGCCGCCGCGTCTCCTCGCGGCCGGCGCGGCCGATCGTGATCGTCGCCTCGCCGCCGAAGTTGACGCGGGCGAGCGCGGTGTCGAACTCGGCGACCGTCGCCACCTTCTGCCCGTCCACGGCGAGGATCACGTCGCCGGCGCGGACGTCGGCCGCCTCGGCCGGGCTGCCGGCGTAGCGGCGGCGCACGAACACGCCCTTGCCGCCGGCGATCCCCGCGGCCTGCGCCTCGTCCCCTTCGGCGTCCTCGAGCGCGAGGCCGGTCCACGTCGGGCGCACCCGCCCGTGGCTGACGAGCTCGCCGTAGACCTTGCGGGCGCGGTCGATCGGGATCGCGAAGCCGAGGTTCTGCGCCCCTTGCCCGATGATCTGGGAGTTGATCCCGACCAGCTCGCCGACGATGTTGAGCAGCGCGCCGCCGGAGTTGCCGGGGTTGATCGCCGCGTCGGTCTGGACGAAGTCGGAGTAGGCCTGGTCCTCGGACGAGGCGAGCGTCCGGCCGAGCGCCGAGACGACGCCGACCGTGACGGTGTTCTGCAGGCCGAACGGGTTGCCGATCGCGATCACCGTCTCGCCGATCATCAGGTCGTCGGAACGGCCGAACGGCACGGTGGGCCACGGCCCCGGCCCCTTGAGCTTGAGGACCGCGAGGTCGCTCGCCTTGTCGGCGCCGACGACCGTCGCCTCGACCTGGCGCTTGTCGGCGAGGGTGACGGTGATCTTGCTCGCCGCGGCGATGACGTGGTCGTTCGTCAGCACGTAGCCGTCGGGATCGACGATCACCCCCGAGCCGAGCGAGTTCTGCACGGCGCCGCGCCGGCGGCCGCCGCCGAAGAAGAACTCGAACGGATCGACGCCCCCGGCGTAGGGGTTCCGGACCACGACCTCGGTCGAGACGTTGACCACCGCCGGGCCGACCTTCTCGACGGCGCGGACCACCGCGTCGCGGCGCTGCGCGCGGGAGGCGTCCTGCGCGGCGGCGGGGAGGGCGAAGGCGGCGACGAGCGCCGCGGCGACGAGGACGGGAACGGACTTCACAGCGGCATCTCCCCGACGAGGCGGCGGACCCGGTCGTCGATCGAGGGGTGCGTCGAGAACAGCGAGGCGAAGGAGCGGCCGCAGAGCGGCGAGACGATGAACATGTGCGCGGTCGCCGGGGATGCGTCCATCGGCACGCGCTGGCTCGCGGTCTGGAGGCGTCGCAGGGCGCGGGCGAGGCCGACCGGGTTGCCGGTCAGCTCCGCGGCGCCGGCGTCGGCCGCGTACTCGCGGGAGCGGGAGACGGCGAGCTGGACGAGCAACGCCGCGATCGGGGCGACGATCGCCATCGCCAGCAGCCCGAGGACGCCGCC
Source organism: bacterium (assembly GCA_021372775.1). NCBI lineage: Bacteria > bacterium. Next base: position 3,797 of record JAJFTU010000069.1, read on the forward strand.
GCCGTCGCGGTCGCGGTCGCCGCCGAAGCCGCCGAAGATCGCGCCCCACTTGGCCATCGTCGCCAGAAACGAAACGGCGCCGGCGATCGTCGCCGCGATCGAGCCGATCAGGATGTCGCGGTGGCGCACGTGGGAGAGCTCGTGCGCGAGGACGCCGGCGAGCTCGTCGTCGTTCATCAGGTCGAGCAGCCCCTCGGTCACGGCGACCGCGGCGTGCTGCGGGTTGCGGCCGGTGGCGAAGGCGTTCGGCTGGCGCTCGGGGATCACGAAGATCCGCGGCCGCGGCAGCCCGGCGCGGGCGACGAGCCCGTCCACGATCCGCTCGACGCGCGGCGCCTCGCCCGGGGCGATCTCGTGCGCTCCGTACTGGGCGAGGACGATCTTGTCGGAGAACCAGTAGGCGCCGAGGTTGAGCAGCGCGGCGAAGACGAGCGCGGCGGCCGCGCCCCCCGTTCCGCCGAGCAACTCCCCCGCGCCGACGAGGATCACCGTCAGCAGGGTGAGCAGGAAGACCGTCTTCGCGGTGTTGGCCATGTGCGTGGTTCCCTTTCCCGCGCCGGCCGCGCGGCGCGCGGCGGCAAGCGGCGGAAAGACAAGTCTATCTCCCGCCGGCCGAAGCCACCCATCTGTGGGATCGGCGGCCGGACGCGTCAAGTCGCCCCGAGGGCGGCGGGCGGGCCGCGCGGCGGACCTCCGGGGTTCCCTGCTATCCTCGTCCGTCCCGCGGGCGGGTCGTCGGCGCTCCGCGCAAGGACAAGGGACGATGGCCGAAAAGACGCAACTGCCGCTGGGCAAGATCAGCCCCGAGATCTTCGAGGAAGTCATCTATCCGCGTCTCGGCGCGGGCGATCCGCGCGTCCTCGTCGGGCCGCGCTCCGGCGTGGACGCCGCGATCGTGGACGTCGCGCCGGGCCGCGTGATGGCGGTGACGACCGATCCGTTCTACGTCGTGCCGGCCTACGGCTGGGAGCGCGCGGCGTGGTTCGCCGTGCACATCCTCGCCTCCGACCTCGGCACGACGGCGATCGCGCCGCAGATGATGTCGATCGACCTCAACCTGCCGGTCTCGATCGACCGCGAGTCGTTCGAGCGGCTCTGGGCCGGCGTGGACGACGCCTGCCGCGCCCTCGGGATCGCGGTCGTCACCGGGCACACCGCGCGCTACGCCGGATGCGACTACCCGATGGTCGGCGGCGCCTCGATGTTCGGCTTCGGCGAGGCCTCGCGGTACGTCACCCCGGCGATGGCCCGCCCCGGCGACGCGGTCGTCGTGACGAAGGGGCCGGCGATCGAGGCCACGGGGCTCTTCGCCTCGACCTTCCCCGAGCTGTGCCGCGCGGGGCTGGGCGACGACATGGCCCGCCGCGCGGAGGCCGTTTTCTGGAAAATGAGCTGCGTCGAGGACGCGCGGGTCGCCTCCTCGGTCGGCGTGCGGGACGACGGCGTCTCGGCGATGCACGACGCCACGGAGTGCGGCGTGGACGGCGGGCTGTACGAGATCGCCCGCGCCTCGAACGTCGGGATGTTCGTGGACCACGACGCGCTGCCCGTCCCGGAGGAGGTCGCCGCGGTCTGCCGCCTCTTCAAGATCGATCCGTTCATCTCGATCTCGGAAGGAACGCTGCTCCTGACCTGCCGGCCGCACAAGGCGGACGCCGTGCTCGGCGCGCTGCGCTCGGCGGGGATCGACGCCTCGGTGGTCGGCGAATGCCGCCCGCCGGAGGACGGCCTCGTGGTGCGGGAAGGGGGCGTCGAGCGCCCGCTGCGCCATCCGCGGATCGACCCGTTCTGGGCCGCGTTCCAGGAGGCGTGGGAGCGGCGGCCTCAGTAGTCGACGGAGATCGCCCCCGCGGGGCAGGCTTCGACGCACTTGAAGCAGAGGATGCAGGAGTCGGGCCGGACGATGTAGACCCGGTTGTTGCGGATCTCGAAGACGTCCTCGGGGCAGACCGCCTCGCAGCACTGGTTGTTGTCGCAGAGGTCTTCGTCGATCTCGACGGTCGCTTCGGACATGGCCGCCTCCTATGGCGCCAATGTCGCGCCGCCGGGGCCCGCGGGCAAGGGGGACCGGCGGTCGCATTCTGGCGCTGGACGGCGGGAGGCGTCCCGCGATCCCGGCTTAGAATTCCCGGGCGTTCAGAGCAGGGAGGCGGAGGTTAGATGAGCAAGCGCGGATCGCGGGGTCGTGGGGCCGTCGTCGTCGCCGTCGTCGTCGTCGCGGTGGTGGTCGCGGGGATCGTCGGCATTTCGGTGGCGAAGCGCGGCGGCAAGGGGACTCCGGTTCAGACGGCCGTCGTCGCGCGCGAGGACCTGCAGGCCAAGGTCAGCGCGAACGGCAAGGTGCAGGCGCAGAAGAAGGTCGACATCTCGGCGACGATCGCCGGCCAGGTCACGAAGCTCGCGGTCAAGGAAGGGGACCGGGTGACCAAGGGGCAGTTCCTGCTGGAGATCGACCCGGCCATCACGCGCGCCGCGGCGGAGAGCGCGGCGGCGGCGACCGAGGCGCTGCGCAAGGACCTCGACGCCCAGCGCGCGAACCTCGTCCAGGCGCGGATCGACTACCAGCGCGCGGCGAAGAACTGGGCGGAGAAGATCATCGCCCAGGCCGACTACGACCACGCCAAGACGGCCGTGAAGACGGCCGAGGCCGCGGTCCTCGCCGCGGAGCGGCGGGTCGAGCAGGCCAACGCCGAGTTCGCCGGCGCGCAGGACTCGCTCAAGAAGACGCGCGTCCTCGCGCCGATGGACGGCGTCGTCACGGCGAAGCGGATCGAGGAAGGGGAAGTCGCGGTGATCGGGATCCTGAACAGCCCGGGCACCGTCCTCCTGCAGATCTCCGACATGTCGATCGTCGAGGCGGAGATGGAGGTCGACGAGACGTCCGTCCCGTCGGTCCTGCTCGGCCAGGCGGCGCAGGTGCGCGTGGACGCCTACCCGAACAAGACGTTCGACGGCGTCGTGACCGAGGTCGGCAGCAGCCCGATGGTCCGCACGAACGCGACCGACCAGGCGATCAAGTTCCGCGTGAAGATCCAGATCAAGAACCCGCCGCCGGACATCAAGCCGGGGCTCTCGGTGCAGGCCGACATCCTCACCGGGTTCCGTCCGAACGCGCTCGCGGTGCCGATCCAGTCGCTCGTCGTGCGCGACGCCGAGCGGAAGCCGGAGGAGAAGGCCGGGCCGAAGCGCGAGGAAGAGGGCGTCTACCTCGTCGAAAGCGGCAAGGTCCGCTTCCAGAAGGTCGCCACCGGGCTGATGGGCGAGCTCTCGATCGAGGTGCTGGACGGCCTCAAGGGGGGCGAGACGGTCGTCACCGGGCCGTTCCGCACGCTCCGCGCGCTCAAGCCGGGCGAGCAGGTGAAGCCGGAAGAGAAGAAGGCCGGCGCGCCGGGTCAGCCCGACGGCCGTTCCTGAGCGGAGGCCGCGATGAGCCTGGCCGACCTGTTCGCCGAGAGCCTGGCGGCGATCCGCGCCCACGCCCTGCGCAGCTTCCTCACGCTGCTCGGGATCATCATCGGCGTGGCGACGATCGTCGGCGTCGTCTCGGTCATCGCCGGGCTCGAGGGGTACGTGCAGGAGAAGATCCTCGTCCTCTCGCCGGACGTCTACGTCGTGACGAAGTTCGGGATCATCCGCTCCCGCGAGGAGTTCCTCGAGGCGCTCAAGCGGCGCGACATCACGCTGGACGAGTACCGCCGGCTGCAGACGCTGCTCCGCGAGGCCTCGGAGATGGCCGCGCAGGTGGAAGCGACGAACGTCGTCAAGCGGGCCGACCGGCGGCTGACCGGCGTGGAGACGATCGGGACGACGGCCAACTACCCGCGGCTGATCGACGTCGATCTCGCCGGCGGGCGGTTCTTCCTCGAGGGGGAGGAGCGGTCCGGCGCCGCGGTGACGGTGATCGGCTGGGACCTCAAGGAAGAGCTGTTCCCGCAGATGGATCCGGTGGGGCGCGAGATCCTGATCGGCGGCGTCCCGTTCCACGTCATCGGCGTGGTGACGAAGAAGGGGAGCACGCTCGGGCAGAACCAGGACAACCGGCTCTACCTGCCGATCACCTCCTTCCGGCAGAACTTCGGCTCGCGGCAGAGCGTGGACATGCTGATCCGCGCCGCGGGCGGCGTCCCGGGGGTCGAGCGGAGCGTGGACGAAGTGCGGGCGGCGCTGCGCGCGCTGCGCCACACGCCGTACCGCGCCGCCGACCCGTTCGGCGTCGTCACCGCCGAGGCGCTGCAGCAGCTCTGGCGGCAGATCTCCACCGCCGCCTTCGTGCTGCTCTTCCTGATCTCGGCCGTCTCGCTCGGCGTCGGCGGCGTGGTGATCATGAACATCATGCTCGTCTCGGTCCTCGAGCGGACGGCGGAGATCGGCGTGCGCAAGGCGGTCGGGGCGCACGAGACGGACGTGCGGCGGCAGTTCGTGCTCGAGGCCACGCTCCTCTCGCTCGGCGGCGGCCTCGTCGGCGCCGCGCTCGGCGCGGGGGCGGCCTACGGCGTGCGGGCGGGGCTCGACTTCCCGGCGCGGGTCGGGCCGGGGATCCTCGCCCTCGGCCTCGGCCTGTCGGTCGTCGTCGGGCTCGTTTCCGGCTGGTGGCCGGCGTGGCGCGCCTCGAAGCTGAACGCGATCGAAGCGCTGAGGGTCGAGTGATGGCGATCCGCCTGTTCGTGGCCCTGTGGGAGAACGTCGCCTCCGCCTTCTCGGCGATGTGGGGCCAGAAGCTGCGCAGCATGCTGACGCTGATCGGCATCGTCGCCGGCGTGGCGACGGTGATCCTGATGGTCAGCTTCGTCGCCGGCTTCAACAACTCCGTCACCGAGGCGTTCACCGAGTTCGGCGCGCAGCTGGTGCAGTTCCAGAAGTACGAGCCGCGCTTCGGCGGCGGCGGCGAGATCCCCGAGGACCAGAAGAACCGGCGCGACCTGACGCTCGAGGACGCGGCCGCGCTCAAGCGGCTGGCGACCGCGGCGGCGGCGGTGTCGCCGGAGCGGTACATCTTCGGCTCCTCCAGCGTCAAGAACGGGAACCGCGAGGCGAACGGGCCGCTGCTCGTCGGCGTCTCGCCCGACTACTCGCTGGCCAACAACCACTTCGTCGTGGACGGCCGGTTCGTCGGCGAGGCGGACGTGCTGCACGCGTCGAAGGTCTGCGTGATCGGACTCGACGTGGCGGAGGCGCTCTTCCCGTTCCGCGATCCGGTCGGCTCCGCGCTGACGATCGACGGCGTGGCCCATCAGGTCGTCGGGGTCTTCGAGAAGAAGGGCTCGGCGTTCGGCGGCAGCAACGACAACTTCGTCGCCGTGCCGATCAGCGACTTCGACGAGCTCTACCCGCAGGTCAAGAACTCGCACGGCGACAACCTGCACATCGCCACCGTGCCCAAGACGCCGCAGGACTACGACCGGCTGATCGAGCAGGGGACGGCGATCCTCCGCGCGCGCCGGCAGCTGCGGCCGAACCAGCCGAACGACTTCGCGATCTTCACCAGCCAGGGGGCGCTGGAGAACTTCCGCCAGATCACCGGCGGCGTGGCGGCGGCGATGATCGTCATCGCCGCGATCGCGCTGCTCGTCGGCGGCGTCGGCGTGATGAACATCATGCTGGTCAACGTCACCGAGCGGACGCGGGAGATCGGCGTGCGCAAGGCGCTCGGCGCGACCGAGCGGGACGTCGCGGTCCAGTTCCTCGCCGAGGCGATCACCCTCACCGGGATCGGCGGCGCGATCGGCATCGGTCTGGGGTTCGGCGTCGCGCTCGCCGTCAAGGCGGGGCTGAACTTCCCCGTCGCCACGCCGATCTGGGCCGTCGTGCTCGGCTTCGGCGTCTCGACGGCGGTCGGGATCATCTTCGGCATCTGGCCGGCGCTGAAGGCGGCCCGCCTCGATCCGATCGTCGCCCTGCGCTACGAGTAGCGCGGGCGGCGCGCCGCGTCGGCGGGGCCGCCGCCCGGCGACCTTCAGTCTCACGGTGAAGCCGAGCCTGTTGCGTCGGTCGTGGTTCGTCCGCGGCTTGGCGCGGCGGCCCCGTCGTCGGCGGCGTGGCGGGGCTCAGGCGCGCTCGAGCCAGTGCCTGGGGAAGAGGCGCGGGGCGTCGCGGGCGGTGGGGGTGGGGAAGTCGCGGGCGAGGACGCGTCGGGCGAGCGGGGGAAGGACGCGGAGGTCGCGGCGGAAGACGCGTCGGGCGAGGAGGTCGTCCCAGGAGAGGGGCCTGGCGAGGAGTCCGGCGGCCATGGCGGGTGTGGGTCCGTCGGTGAGGGCCTCGCGGCGGCGCTGGACGAAGTCGCGCCAGAACTGGAAGAGGGCGGCGCGGGCGACGAGCGAGGCGACGCGCCGGTCGAAGGCGATGGTCTCGCGGCGGTGCCCGGCGTCGCTGTGGCGGAGGAACTGGTGGAGGGCGTTGGCGGGGCCGAGGGCGCGGTTGTAGGCGGG